>JBBSSE010000034.1:0-12914 GCA_038242375.1 Chitinophagales bacterium | reverse complement strand
GCCTGCGCCTCCAATTCCGAGTTGATGTTTTCCAATTCGCTTTGTTGGGATTGTAACTCTTCAGACTGTGCCTGAGTTTCCTCCAGAAGCTCTCTCATTTTTTTCCGGCTTTCAGCAGAATTTAGAGCTAAACCCACATTTTCGGAGATATAGTTGAGGAATTCTATCTCCAATGGAGTATAATGATGAAGACTACCAAACTCCATCACACCAATAGGCCGGTTATAACCAAGGATTGGAATACAAATAATGTTTTTCGGTTTGGTATTTCCGGAGCCGTAAGAAATCGTGCTTTGATTGGTTGGAATATCTGTAAGAAGAATATATTTTTCTGAATGTAAACATTGGCCCGGAATACCTTCCTTCTTATTCAGAACCTGCTTCATTTTTTCCATATCAGGCGCATAACTTCCTTCGAGATGAAGGAGGTCGTCTTCTTGTAAAATATATAAAGCACCACTGCTGCTTTTTGTAAATGCAGCAAGATTTATAAGAACTGCATCAACCAGATCACGCGTACTTCTTTCCCCGACCATTTCATTGTTTAAACTGGCTACTCCGGATTGAAACAATTCCTTTTCTTCCAACAAATTAAATGAATGCGATAAGGATTCCGTCATTTTATTTAAGGAACCTGAAAGGCTACCCAAGCTATCTTTCGTAACCGAATCAAGCCGTATATTATAATTACCACCGGAAACTTGCGCAGCCACTTTTTCAATAGCCACAATCCTGTCTTCAATTTGATGATTTTGAGTTTCCAATTCACTTTGAAGAATAGTCTTTTCATTAAAGTCTGCCATGACTTTTCTATAAAAAAATAACGTGATGCCCAGGGCCAGAAGAGCAGAGATTATAATAATGTATGGTGTAATGCCTGAAAGACTGTTGAGGCTGGCGGTCTGAACTTCCACCATTCGCTGCTCCTCATCCTTCATACTGGAAATAATAATCCTTGCATCATCCATAAACTTTTTACCGGCAAGCATGCTTTCCGAAGAGATGTCGATATTACCTTCCTTTTTCTTAATGTTGGCATCCAGCATATCAATTCTACCTGTCAGATCGCTCTCTAATCTTTTAAGGAGGTCCTGCTGATTTGGATTTTGTATAGAGCGCAATCTTAAGTCATTCAAAGATTCAGCAGCACCCACTTTGGCATCATTATAGGTTTGAAGAAATCGCTGATCCCCCGTAATTAAAAATCCCCGTTGAACCGTTTCAGCATCCTTCAGGTGATTTTCTATAACATTGAGATTTTCTATTACCAGGTTATTCCTCCGTAAAAGTTCCGAACTTTTTATTAAATCTTTGATACTGAAGTAGGAAGCCAGAGAAGTCAGAAGTAGCAGGACAAGTGATAGACCAAGTCCCAAAAAAAGATTGCTTTTTACCGTTGCATTTTTATGCACCATATTACTTTTATTCATTTATTAAATTCGGGTTACGCAGTTATTTGCATTAATTAACCAGTTATTATTATTTAGTTTGTTTCGAATCAAGTTCAAAGAAAAATTCTGACCCCTCGCCTACTTTACTTAATACACCTATTTTGCCCCCATGTCTTTCCACAATTTGTTTGGAGATAAATAAACCTATACCCAGGCCTTGAAAGCGCAAGGATGATTCCTCTACCCTGTAAAACTTTTTAAACACTTTTTGCAAATGCTGTTCCGGCATTCCTATTCCAAAATCCCTGACTGAAAAGTATAATTTTTCTTCATTCATTTTGGTGGTAACGATCACTTCATTTGAATCCGGGGCATATTTTATGGCATTTGTTAGAAAATTAGTAATGACCTGTTCCAAACGCATCTCATCACCAAAGATTGGCTTTTCCAGTTTCCCTTTCCGGATAATGTTTATTTGTGGACTAATTTGCTGTATCGTTTCAATAACATCTTTAATGAGAAGATCCAATGAAAATTCCTGCATATTAAATTTCATTTCACCACTTTCAATTTTAGAGATATCCAATAAATCTGCAACAAGCCCATTTAATTTTTCCACCTGGTTCTGCGCCTTTTGAAGTTGGTTTGTAATTCGCTCCGTATCTCCTTTTTGAATTGTTCTTTCCAGTAATTGCAAATATCCCTTCACACTTGTTAAAGGAGTTTTGAGTTCATGACTGGCTATACTTATAAATTCATCCTTCTTACGTTCCGCTTCCTTTCGTATTTCAATTTCTGCAAGCAAAGCCAGCTTCATTTCACTGAGTTTGCGGTTTTGCTCATATATTTTGTAGAATGTTTTTACTTTCAATAAGAGTATATCCGTTTCAACAGGCTTAGTGATATAATCCTGGCCACCTGCAGAATATCCTTGTGTGATAAATCTGCTTTCTGTACTTGCAGCAGATAAAAATATGATCGCTGTATCTTTCGCTTTACTGAAGCCTGAAATAGCTTTTGCCACTTCAAATCCATCCATATCCGGCATCTGAACATCAAGAATAATCAGGACGTATGATTTTTTAAGAACCTTCTTTAACGCCTCTTCTCCGGAAGAGGCAGTGTCTACCTCAAAACCATTCCTTTCAAGCACGCGTCTCAGTGAAATTATATTTTCGTGCTTATCATCAACAATTAAGATCATTCTCAAAAATAAGAAAGAAAGGTAGCAATAGGCTATATTTTTAGAAAAATAATGAATAATAAAATGATAAGATACTTTGAAATAAAACAGAAAGCATTATTATTCATAAGCGCCAAAAAAATTCCCGGGAAAGAAAGGAAAATATATTTGTGCAATTCAAGAATGACTATCACCCAAATGCAAAAGCTTGTCTTCAGAAAAACAATAAATCCTGAAAGCTTAAAAATAAAAAACCGCCACTTTACAGTGGCGGCCTCTCATTCAAATTTTTAAAAAATATTACCCTAAGGCGACTCTTTTAAATTCTGTTACTTTCAAATCAGCATCCAGGCTTTTTAAGAATTCACCTACAGACTGATTACCATCTTTCACGTAAGCTTGTGCAAGAAGCGTATTGTCTTTGAAATATTTATTCAATTTTCCAACGGCAATTTTTTCAGCCATTTCTGCTGGTTTTCCTTCGGCTTTGATTTGCTCAATGGCAATATTTCTTTCGCGTGCGATCACTTCTTCTGAAATACCTGATTGGTCAACTGCCAGAGGATCCATTGCAGCAATTTGCATTGCTACATCTTTTCCAGCTTCTTCATTAGCTTTATTAAAGCCAACCAATACACCCATACGATATGAACCATGAATGTACGCTGCTACATAAGGAGCTTCCAGTCTTTCGAATTTAGAAACGCTTATTTTTTCACCGATCTTAGCTACCTGGTCGTGCAATCTATCCGCAATTGTCTCGCCATCGATTTTTACCTGGTTCAACTCTTCTACATTCTTTACATCATTGGCAAGAGCTGCTTCCATGATAGACTGTGCAAAAGCAATGTATTCTGCATTCTTACTGACAAAATCCGTTTCGCAACTCACATTAAGCACCATTCCGATTGTATTTTCAGAATTGGTTTTTGCAATCACAACACCTTCTTTCGCTTCACGATCGCCGCGTAATGCAGCTACTTTTTGTCCTTTTTTTCTCAGGTAATCAATTGCTTCTTCGAAATCACCATTTGATTCTACCAGAGCTTTGCGGCAATCCATCATACCTGCACCTGTTTGCTGGCGCAATTTATTGATATCTGCTGCTGTAATCGTTGTCGTACTCATATTATTATATTTATTAGGAATTAAAATCAATTTCTACTTCCGGTTTTCACCGGGTGCGAATGAATTAAAATCCTTTTTATTTCAGAATTAAAAACTTTATTTCAGTGCAGAAGACTATCTTCTTCCACCACCCGGGCCTGAACCACCTCTTGCTCCTGCACCGCCGCCGCCGGCAGGTCTACGCTTTTGAGGGCCTCCAGCAGCAGGTCCACGTCCTTTTCCTGGTCCGCCAGCCTGGTTTCCGCCTCTTCTGCGATCTCCACCTTCTTCATCCCCATCATAAAACTTCACGTCGCGGTTATCGTCAGAATCAGAATCATCAGAATCATCGTCTTTTTGAGCCAGTCTTTCGGCCAATCCTTCTGCGATTGCAGCTACGATGTAATTCGTAATGATTGCGATTGATTTAGTTGCGTCATCATTAGAAGGAATAGAAAATTCTACTTTATTTGGATCGCAGTTGGTATCTACCATTCCGAATGTAGTAATATTTAATCTTCTTGCTTCAGATAATGCAATGTGCTCATGACCAATATCTACTAAGAATAGTGCAGCAGGAACACGGCTGATTTGGGCGATACCACCTAAAACCTTGTCCATTTTATCGCGATCGCGTGTTAATGTCAGACGCTCTTTTTTAGTAATGCTATCCAATGTACCGTCGTTCAGCATTTTGTCAATGTTCTGCATTTTCTTAACACTCTTACGAACAGTATTAAAATTGGTAAGCATACCACCTAACCAACGCTCTGTTACAAAAGGCATATTTACCTTTCTTGCTGCTTCAGTAACGATTTCTTTTGCCTGTTTCTTAGTAGCAACAAACATGATTTTTTTACCACTTCTTGCTATTGATTTCATAGCTGCTGCGGCTTCTTCAAGACCTTCAACAGTTTTGTTGAGATCAATGATATGAATACCTTTTTTTTCAGCAAAAATGTAAGGCAACATTTTAGGATTCCATTTCTTTTTCAAATGGCCGAAGTGTACACCTGCTTCTAAGAGCTGCTGTTGTAAAGAAGGATTATTTTCCATTTATATTTTTATTAAAAGTGTTTTTTTTAAAATTGTATCAGGAAGAAGAGCCGGTTATTAATAAAGAATGCGATGATTCTGCGAATTAATTGAAATAGCTCATTTCCGCCATTGCGATTAACGTTTACTGAACTGGAAGCTCTTACGTGCTTTCTTCAAACCTGGTTTCTTACGTTCTACAACACGTGAATCACGTGTAAGCAAGCCCGCAAGTTTTAAAGCTGGCCTGTATTCAGGATTCACTTTAAGTAATGCGCGGGAAATACCCAGTTTAATAGCTTCTGCCTGACCTTTTACACCACCACCGGTAGCGTTGATCACTACATCAAACTGATCAGTTGCTTCGATTGTTCTAAAAGGTGCTTCTACCTGATTTTGAAGATAAACCAGTGGAAAATAAGTTTTATAGTCTTTCCCGTTTATAGAAATGCTGCCACTTCCTTTTGAAAGAAAAACCCTTGTTATGGCTGCTTTTCTACGACCAACGGCGTTATTTTGTTTTTCCATTTTATTTATTTTGTTTGTCCCATTTATCCGGAAGGATTTTAAGGGAAGAGATTAGATTAGATTAAAATTTAAGGTCCTTAGGATTTTGAGCGCCATGAGGATGTTCAGATCCTGCATATACAAAAAGTTTTTTGTACATCTTACGGCCTAAGCGATTTTTAGGAAGCATTCCTTTTACAGCTCTCTCGATAATTACATCAGGACGACGCTTTTGCAAATCTCCTGCAGTTTCTTCTTTTTTACCACCGGGGTATCCGCTGAAGTTGATATATACCTTTTGTTCCATTTTGTTTCCGGAAAATTTTACCTTATCGCAATTTGTAACAATAATATAATCACCGCAATCTACGTGAGGGGTGAAATAGGCTTTGTTCTTTCCACGAAGAACAGACGCAATTTTTGCGCACATGCGGCCTACGGTTTGATTAGTGCCGTCCACAACGTACCAGTTACGTTGCACGGTAGCCTCGTTCGCATGTTTAGTGGTGAAATGTAATTTACTCATCTTTGTTTTTTTAAGTGGTTCCTGCTTTTATTTTTTAAAGAAGAAACCGGTTGATTTTTATAGCCGCTATCCCGGCATTTTTTTTAAGGATTGCGAAGGTATGATGATTTTCAATATAAAAAGTGCAGATAAAGCATTTATTTTTAAGCAACGTTCATAACTCATTGATTATCTATGATATTTTTGCCTCTGATTTTTAATGGCCTAAAATTTAAGTCCGTAATCCGGCCCTTTTCAGAGAAGAT
This sequence comes from Chitinophagales bacterium, assembly GCA_038242375.1. GTDB lineage: Bacteria > Bacteroidota > Bacteroidia > Chitinophagales > Chitinophagaceae > Ginsengibacter. The sequence goes on along the minus strand of JBBSSE010000034.1, from coordinate 6,920 downwards.
TCAGGGGTCGCAGGAAAAAAACACAACTATATATATAGTAAACGGTATAAAGACAAATTAGCAAATTCAGATTTTCATATTCGACCAGGGCTGCAAATTATTAGGCCGCATGCCTCTCATATATCCATTCCGAAATATAAAACTGACTTCCAAAGGAATCTTTAAGAAATGGGTTTCCATTACTTCTGCAGACAAGTAAATTACCGGCAGGAATGTATCAGTTAAAACTTCCAAAACAGATGGCAGTTTCACTATTATCAATGTGATAAAATTGTAACAGGGCCTATAAAAAACACTGTACGATCACACAAAAAAAAAGGAGCAGTCTGAATAAGATTGCTTCCTTTTTTTGTGTATCTTTTGCTTTCTTAAAATCATTTTGATTTAGATTTTTCAAATACCTATTTTTATACATCCCGGGAATTACGATCTTTAAAAATAATTTCTCTCATAAATAATGACCATAATGAAAAAATTAAGTTTTTCTATTTTACTCTTTGTCTTTACCATCGCCGTAAGTGCGCAGCAGGTTAAGTTTACAGAGTACAACCTGCCAAATGGCCTGCATGTAGTTTTACACCAGGATAATACAGCGCCTGTCGTTGCTGTATCTATTATGTATCATGTAGGCAGTAAAGATGATAGTCCCGGACGATCCGGTTTTGCCCATTTCTTTGAACATCTGTTATTTGAAGGATCAGACAATATCGGCAGAGGTGAATTCATGAAAATTGTTAGCCAGAATGGTGGACAAATGAATGCGAATACTACACAGGACAGAACCTTTTATTACGAAGTATTTCCAAGTAATCAATTAAAAACGGGCTTATGGCTGGAAAGCGAGCGATTGATGCATCCTGTAATTAATGAGATTGGTGTAAAAACCCAAAATGAAGTTGTCAAAGAGGAAAAGAGGATGCGCTTCGATAATCAGCCCTACGGGAATTTTATCAATGTCATTTTTCATGATCTTTTCACAAAACATCCTTATCATAATTCTTTGATCGGTAGTATGGAAGACCTCGATTCATCTACACTGGATGAATTTAAAAATTTCAACAAAAAATATTATGTGCCGAATAACGCGGTACTTGTAATAGCCGGAGACATACAAGTGGAGGATACTAAAAAATGGGTGGAAGCCTATTTTGGCCCAATTCCTAAAGGAGCGCCGGTAGTACGTGAAAAATACAATGAGTCTCCTATTACAAAGCAAATTATTGATACCGCTTATGATGCCAATATTCAAATACCGGCGATCATGACCGCGTACAGAGTTCCGGGTATTACAAGTAAGGAATCAAATGCGCTGCAATTAGTTGCAGCGGTGCTCAGTCAGGGTGCCAGCAGCCGGATGTATAAAAAAATGGTGGATGAAAAAAAGGATGCCTTACAGGTTGCCAGCTTCAATTATGCACTGGAAGATTATGGCATTTATATTTCCTTAGCAATACCAAGCGGGGATACTCCTTTAGATAGTCTGTTAAACGATATGGATGAAGAAATAAAAAAAGTTCAAACAGATTTGATTTCTGAAGAAGAGTTTACAAAACTCCGCAACCAGGCCGAGGACAGCTATGTAACTGCCAACGACAAAATGCTGGGAGTAGCTGAAAACCTGGCCAACGGATACACCTTTTTTAATAATACAAATCATATAAACACGGAATTGGAGCAGATAAAAGCTGTAACCCGCGAAGAAATCAGGGACGTGGCGAAAAAATATTTGAACCCAAATCAACGGGTTGTCCTTTATTATTTGCCTAAAAAATAAATCAGGAAATCTCTTCTATCGTTCTTAAAATAAAATGAAAATGAAAAATATATTTAGCCTTGCTCTGATCTTGTTTAGTTTTCAATTAAGCTATTCCCAGACAACCATTGATCGCACAAAACAACCAAAACCGGGACCACCACCTGTCATCAGTATAAAAGATCCTGCGACGTTCAAATTAAAAAATGGCGTGACTGTTCTGGTAGTAGAAAACCATAAATTACCGAAGGTGGATGCTTCACTGGTAATTGATAAAGGACCTTCCTATGAAGGACAAAAAGCAGGTGTAAGTGGCATCATGGGTGCTATGATGAACGAGGGAACCAAAACGATGACGAAGGAAATCTATGACCAGAAAATAGATTTAATGGGAGCCAGTGTAAGATTGAGTTCCAATGGAGGCGGCGTATCTGCCTTAACCCGTTATTTCGAACCTTCTTTTAAGCTTTTTGCTGATGCATTAAAAAATCCTGCTTTATCAGAATCTTCCTTTGAAAAATTAAAAACTCAGACTTTAACGGGTCTTAAAGCAGAAGAAAAAAGTGCTGCATCCATTGCCAGCCGGATGACGAAAGCTTTAAATTTCGGTAAAAATACCGCCCTCGGAGAATTTGAAACTCAGGAAAGTATCGGAGCATTAACGCTTGCGGACATTAAAGAGGCATATAACAACTTTATAACTCCATCAAGGGCATACCTGATTTTTACGGGAGACATAACCGTGGCAGATGCAAAGAAAATTGCCACCGAATTTCTTGGTGACTGGAAAGGAAAGACGTTAACTTTCCCAACCATTGCTCCTGCTAAAAATTTAGCGCAAACTGAAGTGGATGTAATTGATTTGCCAAGCGCTGTACAGACCCAATTGTTTGTAACAAACCTGATCACAAATCCCATGAGCAATCCTGATTATTTTGCTTTGACTTTGACTAACCAAATATTGGGAGGCGGATCTGAAGGAAAGTTGTTTCAAAATCTTAGGGAAAAACACGGATTTACTTATGGAAGTTATTCATCTATCGGATCAGGAAGATTCCAATCCCTGGTTTCCAGCAGCGCGCAGGTTCGCACAGAAAAAGTAGATAGTGCTGTAGCGGAAATAGTGGCCGAACTTAAAAATATGCAGAATGGAAATTTCACCCAGGAAGATCTTGACCTCGTGAAAGCAAAATATAATGGATCCTTTGCCCTGAATATGGAAAATCCGGAAATCGCTGCATCGTATGCATTAAACATCCTGACCAATAACTTACCGAAAGATTTTTACAGAACTTTTTTACAGAAAATAAATGCTGTAACCCTGGCAGATATTAAACGGATTTCTCAAAAATATCTTAGCACAGATAAGGCGCGTATTATTATTGTAGGAAATGCTGACCAGATTACGCCAGGCTTAAAAAAGCTTGGTTATACTATTAAAAACTTTGACGCATATGGCAACCCTGTTGAAGCAAGCAAGCCCGTAGCAACTGATGCTGGAATGACGGCTGAAAAAGTGATAGATAATTACCTGAAAGCAATCGGAGGAAAGGATGTTCTGGAAAAAATAAATACCTATAGCGCAACAGTTTCTATGGATATGATGGGCCAAAAACTTACTGGATCCATGAAAAAAATGGCTCCATATTCTACCACTATGGAATTGACCATGGGTAGTATGACCGCTTTTAAAATGATGTTTGATGGTACTGCGGGTTACCAGGCACAAATGGGCCAGAAGGCTGCATTGGGCGAGGAGGAAATTAAAACCCAAAAAGATGAAAAGGGTATTTTTCCTCAATTGCATTATGGAGATGCGGAGTATAAAGTAAGTATGGATGGAACAGCAAAAGTAAATGGGGAAGACGCTTATAAATTAAAAATTATAAAACCAAGTGGAAGTACAGGCCACGAATTTTATAGCATAAAAACAGGTTATTTACTAAAACAGACAAGTACTTTAAAAGTTCAGGATCAGGAAATGGAGCAATCAGTTGAATTTGGAGACTACAAAGATATTGGTGGTATTATGACGCCGACTTCTATCACGCAATTAGCAGGGGGTCAGGAAATGCCTATGAAATTAAGTGATATCAAATATAATACGGGAGTTACGGCAAAAGATTTTAAATAATTCAACACAAAATTCTCCTCGAAAATTTATACAATTAAAATAAAAAGATGCTGTCTCAGATTAGATTTTGAGGCTGCATCTTTTTTTTATGCAATATTATTCTGGTAAAAAGGGATATTCTCTTTTGACTAATAGTCACGCGTATCATTTCTATTCAAAAAAAAATTCAACATTTACTTCCCGAACATATAACCATAGCCCAAACCGACAGTACCGGCACCCGTATGGTTCTTACCATTTTTATCTCCTTTTTGAATATTTAAAAAACCATAATTACCACCACCTTCTATAAAAATCTGGCTTCTGCCAAAGTGATAAGAAAAGCCAAGATTTCCTGAAACACCAAAATTAAATGTGTTTAACTGATCAGTGATATTAATCGTCGAATCAAAAGATTGGGGCGTTGGAGTTAAAGGCATTTGCTTCTGCGGATCAGCATAAATGATGCTTGAGCCGATCGTTACCTGTTTGGCATCCAGTAAAAATCCAGCAAATGGACCGGCATCTAAATATATTTTGAACGGAGACTGAGTCCCTAATTTCCAGGAGACTTTTCCATATACAGGAACTAACAGGTAATTGAGCTTGGCTTCGCTTTTATAATCAGCATATAAATATGGAGGTACCTGCCCTGCCGGAAACCCTGGTATATATTCATCCGGAACTGTCAACGCCTGAAATCCGTTTTTTTTCCCTCCCTGGGAAGAATACTCCACCATAGCTCCGATAGAAAAAAATGGACTAACGTGATACTCACCAAATATTGCCGCATCTGGCCCCTTGCGCGAACTGTAGCCTTCATTCAAGGGATTACTTTTTGAACCTGCCGCAGTTAAATTTGGAATACTGATACCGCCCCTTAAACCCAATGTATAACTCTGGGCTTGCACAAGATCTATTGGTAAAAGAAAAATAAAGAACAGGAAAAACACAAGCAACTTTTTCATAACGACTGTATTTAAGGATAAAATATTTACGAATCAGGATAAATAGCAGTCGTTCTCAGTTATACGTTTACAAAAGAATTTCCCGGATTATGGAATGATTAAATCAAATTCTCAATTAAAATCAAGTTAAAAATATTTCACAAAAAGTAATCCATAAAAGTGAGCGCATCACTTTTCTATTTTTGTAAAATATCTAAATGTATAAAAGGAAGATAATTCCAAGATATCAATAAACAAGAAAAGATTCATCCAAAGAAAAGTAAGATCAGTCAATTTCTAATAAAATCATTCCAAATTTCAATATACCTGTACAGCAAGTTGATGCTAAGAAATACAGTAAACCCTTTTGACAAATCCTATTTAAATGGTAGATAATTCTTTTAATTCCACAAAACCTCTATATTTGCTTAAAAATTATACAAATGGACACTACTGAATCTGTACGTAAATATTGGATCATTTTTGTGATAGCTGTTATTATTCAACTTGTTTTCCTCATTTGGATACGTGAATTTTTCTGGATGGTTCTTCCTTTTCTATTAACGAGCTTCTGTAAAGGAATGAGACTTATTTAAACAAAGAAAATTTTAATTTTTAGTATAAAAAAAGCCGTGGCTTGCATTGCAAACCACGGCTTTTTTATGTCCGGAAATTCCGGAATATTTCAATATTATTTCAAAACATTTTTTAAAGTACTGATCAATTGATCTGCTCTCAATTCAGTAGCAATTACTTTTCCTTGTGGATCAATTAAAACATTATACGGTATAGCCTGCACATTATATAATGCCGCAGCATCACTATTCCAGTATTTCAAATCACTAACCTGCTTCCAATTAAGATGATCATCCTTGATCGCTTTTACCCAGGCATCTTTATCTTTATCAAGAGAAACACCTAAAACAGTAAAATTCTTGTCTTTGAATTGCTCATAACTTGCAACTACATTTGGATTCTCTACCCTGCACGGACCACACCAGCTTGCCCAGAAATCGATCAATACGTATTTACCACGCAAAGAACTTAAAGTGAACGGCTTTCCGTCTACATCAGGTAATGTAAAATCCGGTGCCATCTGACCGGCATTAATTCCTCCACTCTGAGGCGCTGCCTGTTGTTGTGCAGCCGCTATTTGTTCGAATTGTTTGCTCACTTCTTTAATGGACGTATTCTCCGGCCATTTTTTAGAAAGACTTGCCAGTTTGTTTTGGATGGTATCCATGCTTATTTCCTGTGCGTAGCTCATCGCAAATAAAGCAACGATCGGGCTTTTTGTTGTGTCTATATATGACAGCAGGAAATTTTTATAATCGTTGTTTTCTAAGGCGAAATCGCTGCTCGCTTTTAAAGCCGCTGAATCATTTCCTTGTTGAAGGAATGTTTTATGTTGCTGATCGAGACTCATCAATCTTGTATGAATGGAGTCCAGGTTAATGATCAGTTTAGTTAAAGATGCATTTGCAGGTGAATTGATTTTAGATGTGTGTAATGTGGAGTCGCTGGCATTCGCAGAGAAACTGGTTTCTTTTTGATCATTTATAAAAAGATATCCTGCGTTTTCAGCAAAACGGATGCGGTACAAACCCTCTTCAATTGCAGAGGCCTTTAATTCAAACGTTCCGTTTTTCATTTCGGCTGTATCTACTATTAATAATGGATTCTGATTGAAATAAAGCTGTTCCAAAAATACCTTTTGGTCCGGAGCTCCCTTCAATTCGCCATGTATCGTAAATTCCCCTGATGTGCTTTTGGTATTACAGGAGAACAAAAATGTTGTTGCTATTAGTAAAAATAAAATTCTTTTCATCATTTAATTTATTGATTGAGTTTTTGAATGAGTAATTTATTTACGGTTGCCATATCTGCTTTACCGTTACTTTTTCTTCTTACATCTCCGGCAAAAAGGCCGATTAAATTTTTCTTTCCCTTTTTATACTGAGCTACTTTATCCGGCATACCGGCCAGCGTTTCATCGATCCATTCATTTAAAGCACCATCATCTTTTTGCTGAAGTATATTTAATCTTTCTGCGATTTTTAATGAATCTTCTCCGGGAGAATCTATGAGTACAGGAAAAACTTTCGCT
>JBBSSE010000033.1:0-13027 GCA_038242375.1 Chitinophagales bacterium | reverse complement strand
TATCGTATGCTACATGCCCAAAAATCCAATCCTGGTTTTTATTTTGAAAAGTGGTTATGTCTGTGAGGGAATCATGCCCAATATCTGTTATGGAACGGATACAACCCAGGCCGGCAATGGCTTCGATAGAATTATCAAATTGGTATTGATTGTTTTCTAAAAAACAAAAATTGCTGTACTTCATCCCAAAATACAGCAATTTTTGTTTAAAACTTTCGCAATCAATGGGGGTAAAAGCTGTAAATTTTCTTTCCAATTCTTTATTCCATTGATAAATAAATATAATTAAAAGTCGTCATCCTCGTCGTCGAAATCATCTCCGTCGTCAAACAGATCAAGAGGTTTAAAGTCTTCGTCTATATCAAAGTCGTCATCATCCTTATTCTTTTTACTACCGGTTTTTTTGGTCTTGGATTTTGGGATGTCAAACTCTTCAAAATCAGGATCAAAATCATCGTCTTCTGCTTTATTCCAATCATCTTCTACTTCAACATCGTCGTCGTCGTCGTCAGCGTCCTTTTTACTTTTCGATTTTGTACTACTTTTTTTAGGAGTTTCATCTTCATCATAAAAATCATCTTCATCATCATCCGGGTTTTCGGATTTTTTTGCAGAAGACTTTGTAGGCTTTTTTACGGTAGTTTTTTTTGCAGGAAGTTCTTTCTTTTCCTTATCAGATTTCGCTTTCATTTTAGCTAAGGATTTTATGTTATAAATTCAATTCAAATTAAGAAACCAAAAATAATATTTATTCTAGAAAACAGGAAGATAAATCAACAAGAGCTATGCCACGATGATTTGATCTGTACCAGGTCCGTTTGAAATATAATCAACCGGTACCTTTAATTGTTCATTAATGTATTTCATGTATGTATTCATTTCAGATGGAAGGTCATTCATACTTTTAATTTCAGTGATGTCCGTTTTCCAACCCTTGAATTCTTTATAGACCGGCTCAATATTCATTCCTTCCATTTGGAAAGGAATTTGACGGGTATTTTTTCCATCAATATTATAGCTATCGGCTAATTTAAGTGTATCTAAAGAATCTAAAACATCGGCTTTTGTGATTACGAGTTTTGTTACTCCGTTTATCATGCACGCAAAATTAAGAGCAACCAGGTCCATCCATCCACACCTGCGTGGCCTTCCTGTTGTGCTTCCAAATTCATTGCCAAATTTACGGATCAAATCGCCTGTTTCGTCATGTAATTCTGTAGGGAAAGGACCGCTTCCAACTCGTGTGCAATATGCTTTTGATATGCCGATTACTTCCTTGATCTTATGAGGAGCAATACCCAATCCGCTTCCTACTCCCGCAGTAATGGTGCTGGATGAAGTTACATAAGGGAATGTTCCAAAATCTACATCGAGCATGCTTCCCTGAGCACCTTCTGCTAATACCTTCTTTCCGTTTTGAATAGCATCATTTATAAAATATTCACCATTGACAATTTGCAGAGTCTTTATGAATTCCAAAGCTTCAAAAAATTCCTGCTCCCAACCTGAAAGATCTTCATTAAAGGAAAAGTTATCTAATATTTTCTGATGCTTCAGACGAAGCTTAATATATTTTGATACAAAATTCTTATTGAGCAAATCACCTACACGTAAGCCGTTCCTTCCCGTTTTATCCATATAAGCAGGACTGATCCCTTTTAACGTAGAACCGATTTTACCGGTTCCTTTCGCAGCCTCACTTGCCCTGTCCATCGCACGATGGGTAGGTAATATTAAATGAGTTCTTTCACTGATGTAAAGAGACTTTCTATAATCTACTCCAAAGGAAGCTACTGACTCGCATTCCTTTTGGAAAATAACCGGATCCAGGACAACACCATTACCGATCAGGTTAATTTTACCTTCCCTGAAAATACCGGAGGGTATTTGATGAAGTACAACTTTTTTGCCGTCAACATACAGTGTATGACCAGCGTTTGGACCACCCTGAAAACGAGCGATAACATCATAATTTGGTGCAAAGAAATCAACAATCTTGCCTTTTCCCTCATCACCCCATTGAAGCCCAAGAATTACGTCAACCATTTAAATTAAAATTTAATATCAATTTCAAAAGTAATCATTCCCTAAAACAAAATGAAACCGTTCTGCTTTATATATTGTTGGAATGTTTATTTATTATTTAATCTGTAAAAATCTGTTTAACGAATCATTTTTAAACCTGCATTTTCCTTTAGAATTTTCCTGAAAGGAATAAAATACTGATTCAATACAAGTTTCGGGTAAAAGTAGAATTAAAAATAGAATTGAACACGTTTTAAGTAAAAAGAAATATTATTTTTCTTTAGAAAAAATCGTTACAGTACTGGATTTGATTCATCGAAAATTATTAAAGAGGATAAAAATAAAGCCGGCTCATTTAATGTAAAGCCGGCTTAGTCTTAAAACTTATTTTAATATTTTTTTTCTGTCGAAATGTTGGTATGATCGGTTAAGCCACTTTTAAAAGGCTCAATTTACTTATTTGGAATTTCCGTTCAGCATACTCTCTTGTAAGTGTGAACGACTTAACTTTTGAAGAAGGTAATTCATACATGGCATCGGTTAAAATGCTTTCGCAGATACTTCTTAAGCCACGTGCACCTAATTCGTACTCCATGGCTTTTTCAACCATAAAATCATATACATCTTCTTCTATAATCAGTTGGATTCCTTCCAGTTCGAAAAGCTTATTGTACTGCTTAATCAAAGAGTTTTTAGGTTCTGTTAAAATACTCCTTAAAGTGGTCGCATCCAAAGGATCTAAATATGTGATCACCGGAAGCCTTCCTAAAAGTTCGGGAATAAGGCCAAAGGTTTTAAGATCCTGGGCATTTACAAATTGCAACAGATTGTTGCGTTGGAAATCCTGAAGTTCTTTATTCACACTGAATCCAATCGCGTTTGTATTGATTCTTCTTCCAATAATTCTATCTACTCCACCAAAGGCACCTCCGCAAATGAACAATATATTACTTGTGTTTATTTTGATCAATTTTTGTTCAGGATGTTTCCTGCCGCCCTGCGGTGGAACAAGCACTTCTGTACCTTCCAGTAATTTTAATAAACCTTGTTGTACACCCTCGCCACTTACATCCCTCGTAATACTTGGGTTGTCGCTTTTACGGGCAATTTTATCTATTTCATCTATATAAACGATACCTTTTTCTGCAGCACTTACATCAAAATTACAAACCTGTAACAGCCTGCTCAAAATGCTTTCCACATCTTCTCCCACATATCCTGCTTCCGTAAATACCGTTGCGTCAACTATAGCAAAAGGAACGTTTAATATGCGTGCGATGGTTTTTGCAAGAAGAGTTTTACCTGTTCCTGTTTCACCAACCATAATGATGTTGCTTTTTTCAATTTCAACATCATTATCTATTTTCTGATTCAGACGTTTGTAGTGATTATAGACTGCAACAGCCAATACTTTTTTGGCATCATTTTGTCCAATTACATATTCATCCATGTATTTTTTTAAATCCATGGGTTTTTTAACAGAAAGCTTATAATTAGAAGATGTTTGATTTTTATCCTGAGTAGGAACTACTTCCTGAATGATAATTTCTTGCGCATGTTCCACGCAGTTCTCGCAAATATGTCCTTCCTGTCCTGCAATAAGTATTTTTACTTCATCACGACTCCTTCCGCAGAATGAGCAATGTAAAGTTTGTTGTTTAGCCATAATATTAAATTTCCTCTATAATTTCTTTTAAAATAAGAATTCACCATGTAGATTATGCACCCACCGGGGAATATCTTGTAATAGGACAACCAAAAGCCTCAAATAGATGCATTATAATTTATCAAGTATATTATCTACTATACCGTATTTGATACTTTCCTGTGCATCCATCCAATAATCCCTGTCAAAATCTTCCATAACCTTATCGTAGGATTGACCGCAATTATCTGCAAGGATCTGTGCGCCTAATTGTTTCGCCTTTTGAATTTGCAAAGCCATAATTTCTAAATCGGCACTTGTGCCCTGTCCGCCACCACTTGGCTGATGGATCATTACTTCACCATGAGGGAAAATAGATCTTTTGCCTTTTGTACCTCCGCTCAGTAAAATACTTCCCATGCTGGCAGCCATTCCCATACAAACAGTGTGTACAGGAGATGAAATCATTTGCATGGTATCATAAATGACCATGCCACTTGTAATGACTCCGCCCGGGCTGTTAATATAGAAGGTAATCTCTTTTCCCGGCTCCATCGCATCCAGGTAAAGTAGCCTGTTGGTAATATCTTTTGCACTTTTATCATGTACCTCACCCCATAGAAAAACCTTCCTTTGTTCAATAAATTTTTTATCAAACATCATCGCTCCCATCATCATTTTTTCCATCGCATTGTCGGGCATATTTTTTTCAGGCTCCTCTTCTTCCATTCTAAAACCGTTATTATTATAAGAATTCATGCGTTTAATTTTTTTTTAATTTTTTGCCAAAAATGTCTAAATGATTAGTCTGTTTTCTTTGTTTTCCTGGAATTGGTTATCAGCACTTCATCAATCAAGCCATAATTTTTTGCTTCTTCTGAAGTCATCCAGTAATCCCTATTGCTATCTTTGGCAATTTTTTCAACTGTTTGACCAGTATGATTGCTCAGGATATCATATAGTTCCTGTTTTATTTTTCTTACCTCGTTTACGGTTATCTCTACATCAGAGGCCTGGCCGGCTGCGCCTGCGCTGGGCTGATGCATCATAATCCTTGAATGTTTTAAGGCACTTCTTTTTCCGGGTGAACCGGCACTCATCAGTACGGCTGCCATACTTGCGGCAATGCCTGTACAAATTGTGGCAATGTCAGGTGTTACAAATTGCATGGTGTCATACAAACCAAGGCCTGCATATACGCCACCTCCGGGAGAATTGATGTAAAGTTGAACGTCTCTTGTCCTGTCTGTACTTTCCAAAAAAAGCAATTGGGCTGTAATTATATTAGCAACCTCATCATTGATCGGGTGCCCTAAAAAGATAATCCTATCCATCATCAGACGGCTATAAACATCCATGACGGCTACGTTCATAGGCCTTTCTTCAATAATGTTAGGCGTCAGATTTGTTATGTTGTGTTTAATATATCCATCAAGCGTGTTACTATTTAATCCTCTGTGTTTAATGGCATATTTTTCAAATTCTTTTCCTGTATTCATAAATTAAATTTTATGTAATGATTTACGGCGGTGAAGTTCCAAATATTATGCTAACTAAAAAAACAAGACAAAAGGACAGATCTACATTATAAATGGTTCTGAAAGAGCAAAAAAGAGGGCATCTGTTTTCACCTGATATTCAGAGAAATAGTCTCTCCTTAGATAGCCCGTTTTTCAGGAAGGAATAATCAAAGAATAAGAAGTTCGCACAAAACCATGTATAATGACCGTTATTTCCAATTACAAAAATGGTAAGACGTTTGAGGTCTTACCATTTTTTAAAGATTTATCTTATTCGTTAGTGCGAATGATTGTGACTTAATGCTGAAAACTCATCCATCGAAACTTTCTTCGTTTCAGGTGTTACCTGTTTTTCCAACCATTCAAATAATTGTTCAGTGATCATTTTTCTATATGTGCTGTCCACTTGTTTTTCATCTTTCATCATCTGATCAATGTAGCTATCTATCCAGGTATTATCATCGCTAAGATTTAATTGGCCAAAATGACGCATTAGCTCTGTTTTCATTGCTTCCCGAAGTGCTTCTTCCGTTACTTCAAGCTTATTTTCCACAATAATTTTATCACTGAATAATGTCCACTTTAATTGATTGATAAAGGTTGGAAATTCTTCTTCCACTTCTTCTTTGGTCTTAGCTTTTTCACCACCAATCTCTAACCAGCGCTTTAGGAATGCTTCCGGAAATTCGATGGGAGTTTCCAATAAAGAGTGATAAAGCTGATCATGTAATTGATTGCGGCTTGCTGCATCCCACTGCTTTTGAATTTCTTCTTCCAAAGTCTTACGGAATTCTTCTTCAGTTTGCAGATCTAATGCAGGAAATACAAGTTTGAAAAATTCAGGATTCAATTCTTTTTTTTGGATAGAACCGATCTTAGAGATAGTCATTTTAAAATACTTGTCACCTGCCTCTTTATCTTCCATGTCTAATTCAAGATCAGCAAATATCCATTCTCTTTCTTTATCAGAAAAAGCGGTGTTTAACTGAATAACGATGGAATCATCCACCTTTTTACCCTGAAGTTTTTGTTGGAATTCTTCTGTAAAATATTTTAATAAGATAGAATTATCTTTCGAAATTCCGCCTTCGATTACATGACCTTCTGCATCACTTTCTTCAAATAATACATTGATAACATCTTCCTGGCCGGAAACGCTTTCAATATCTTGTAATTCACCATTTTTTAGAACCATTTTCTCAATCTCCTCATCCAGCATTTCTTTGGATACCTCTACTTCATGCTTTATTGGTTTGGCTGTTTTCAACGCGTCCAGCGTCAGTTCCGGCTTTAATCCAATTTCAAATGGAAACTCATAATCAACCGGATTATTCATATCCAGGCTACGTAAATCATTCTCCATCGGAAGAGGCTGGGCAAATATTTCCGGCTTTTCCTGGGTAAGGTATTGTTGAAGTTCTTTTTCAACTGTTCTGATTACTTCGTCATAGAAAATAGAAGCACCGTACATTTTTTTCACCATTCCTACGGGAACCATTCCTTTTCTGAATCCTGGAATATTCGCTTTTTTACTATAATCCTTCATTGCTTTCTCAAACGCGGGATAGTAATCATCTTTAGAAACTTTCACAACAATTTTATCGTGAAGATTACCAATATTCTCTTTTGTTACACTTGCCATTTCTGATTTTTTGTATACCGTATAGGACGGTGCTATTTACTTTTTTATAAAAAAAAGGTTTAAGAAGGTGCGCATGGAGGGACTCGAACCCCCACACCTTGCGGCATCAGATCCTAAGTCTGACGTGTCTACCAATTTCACCACATGCGCATTTGGGGCGGCAAAAGTAAAGGATTTGTTGGAAATAAATCAGAGAACTGCAAATTTTTACAAATTATTTTTTTTTAGGACTTTATTGCGTGCGATTTTAGTATTATTTTGCTGTTTTATTAGAGATACTTAAGTATCTTATAAAGTTAGTTTAAGCGGTTATTTATATTGTAAATTCGTTGCCTGATGGAAAATACCCTTGATATTCCCCAATATACCATGAACGAAGAAGAAGAGAAAAAGGAAATTCTTCGCAAGTATCGTGCTATTTTAAGAGCCCTTAAACCAAAATTAAAGCCAGGTGATAAGGAGTTGGTTAGGCGTGCTTTTGAAATGGCCGTGGAAGCACATAAAACAATGCGCCGCAAAAGTGGTGAACCTTATATACTACATCCGATAGCGGTAGCCATGATTTGTGTGGAGGAAATTGGTCTTGGGGTAAGGAGTACGATTTGCGCCCTGATGCATGATACAGTGGAAGATACAGATATAACGCTGGAGGTGGTGCAAAGAGAGTTTGGACCTGAAATAGCCAAAATAGTAGATGGACTTACTAAAATCTCCAATGTGCTGGATGCCAATTCATCGCAGCAAGCTGAAAATTTTAAAAAGATATTGCTGACCCTCACAGATGATCCGAGGGTAATATTGATAAAACTGGCGGACAGGCTTCATAATATGCGCACAATGGATAGCATGAAGCGGGAAAAGCAATTAAAAATTTCTTCGGAAACCATATATGTATATGCTCCTCTGGCGCATAGAATGGGCTTGTACAATATTAAAACTGAAATGGAAGATCTTTCCATGAAGTATATGGAACCGGATAATTACCGGTACATAGCCCAAAAACTGGATAATACTAAAAGGGAACGCTCCAGGTATATCAACGATTTCATCCGGCCAATTAAAGAAAAACTCGAAAGAGGAGACTTTATTTACGAGATATATGGACGACCAAAAAGCATTCATTCTATCTGGAATAAAATCAAGAAAAAAGGCGTTTCCTTTGAAGAAGTTTATGATCTTTTTGCAATTAGAATCATTCTGGATTCTCCTCCTACACGTGAAAAGGAAGATTGCTGGAAAGTGTACAGCCTGGTGACCGATGAATACAATCCTGCGCCGGAGCGGTTACGCGATTGGCTCAGTAACCCGAAAAGCAACGGGTACGAAGCGCTGCACACTACGGTAATGGGGCCACAGGGCAAATGGGTGGAAGTGCAAATTCGTACAAAACGAATGAACGACATCGCAGAGAAAGGATTGGCAGCTCACTGGAAATATAAAGAAGGCGCCAGTGAAGAGAACAGGTTTGATCTCTGGTTCCAGCAAATAAGGGAAATGCTTTCCAGCCAGGATACGAATTCAATTGATTTTTTACAGGATTTTAAATTGTCTTTCTTAGCGGAAGAGATTTATGTTTATACCCCGAAAGGTGATATTAGAATGCTTCCCACAGGATCTTCTGCCCTGGATTTTGCCTTTGCGATTCATACGGCTGTTGGTGAAAAATGTATTGGTGCCAAAGTGAATCATAAATTGGTACCGATTGGTCATCAGCTTCGGAGTGGCGATCAGATTGAAATTATTACGTCCACAAAACAAAAACCTAAAATTGAATGGTTGAAATTTGTGGTTACTTCAAAGGCGAAGAATAAAATAAAAGATTCTCTTAAAGAGGAAAAGAGAGCCATCGCTGAGGAAGGTAAAATTATTCTCCACCGGAAACTGGATGGATTGGGTGTGCCAATGAGCCCGGCTAACATGGAAGAAATCACGCTGTTTTATAAACTCAATTCAACACTCGACCTATTATATGAAATTTCTGTAAAGAAAATTGATTTACGGGAATTAAAAGAGTTCCAGATATTAGGTGATAAAATTATTCCCCCTAAAATTATTAAACCAGTTCAGGAGGAAAAACATGAATCCAAATCGAAAAATCAAAAGGATACAGAACTGATCATTTTTGGAGAAAGCAGTGACCGGATCATGTACACATTGGCCAATTGCTGTAAGCCTATTCCTGGTGATGATGTTTTTGGTTTTATTACCCAGGGAGAAGGCTTAAAAATTCACCGGACTAATTGCCCGAATGCTTCGCGTTTGTTGGCAAACTATGGTCACCGTGTGGTAAAAACCAAATGGGTTAAGAATAAAGAGATCTCTTTCCTTACCGGCATCAAGATTATTGGAATGGATGATGTGGGCGTGATCAATAAAATTACAAACCTCATCAGTGGCACCTTAAAAATAAATATTAATGCGCTTACAATTGAAGCGAGAGAAGGACTTTTCGAGGGAAACGTGAAAGTGTATGTTCATGATAAAGATGAACTGGAAATGTTGGTAGATCATATAAAATCTTTGCCGGGTATAGAAAGTGTAGAGAGGTATGATACTGAATAAGAAAGTGTTTCTCCGGCGATGATGCTCCTGATATTTATTTCATAAAGTCATTTGGATAAGAACGTAAGATTTAATTATATTTTTTCATTTGAATACCGGGGGTTTCTATTTTTTTAGAGCCTAAAACGGATAGGATATTATATAGAAGGTAATTTATTCTATTTTCATCCTTTTACCTTTACCGCTTAATAACAAATATTTTTTATTCTGATCATTAGGACTAATAGAACGTTTTCTATTTAGGATGATTTCAGAATAAAAACAATTGTAAAGCGGTATGAGATTATTTTATTCCTTCCTGTTGATTCATGTGTTTCTTTTGAATGCTTTTGCCCAGCAACCGCAAACATTACGGATTGATCCGGCATTTGCATCCGGCCTTCCGGCTTCACAGGTTTTTGAAGAAATAAATTATATTCCTCTGGAAACAACAAAGGAAAGTTTATTTGGAACCATCAATCAGCTTGAAATAAATGACCAGTACTTTATAATATTCGACCGATCTACAAATGCTATCCTGCTATTTGAAAAAAATGGGAAATTCCATGCGAAAATTTCCGGGAAGGGTGCTGGTATTTTTTCTTTTAATTACGAGAAAGAAAACCGTAGAATCCGGGTTTTTAGTACAAATAATAAACAACTTTCTGATCAAATCAGAATCAAGGCAGAAACCGATTCTGCCGGAGCAATTGCCTTGATGAATCGTTTTATTAAAGTAGCTTATTATGAT
Source organism: Chitinophagales bacterium (assembly GCA_038242375.1). GTDB lineage: Bacteria > Bacteroidota > Bacteroidia > Chitinophagales > Chitinophagaceae > Ginsengibacter. Next base: position 2,903 of record JBBSSE010000033.1, on the reverse strand, counting down.
TTGGATGGTAAAGTATTAAAAGAAAACGCTTCAAAAAAACTTTTAACGCCTGCAAATCTTACATCAGTTTATCTCCCGGCAGGAATTTCATTTTCCAATTTTGCTATAGCCGGAGATGATATGCAGGAATCACAGGCATTTGAATTGAATCTGTATAAAGATGGGAAAGTTTATCAATCATACTTTCCTTACAACCATAAGAAAGATGTAGCGAGGTATGGCCGTTATCTAAATAGCCCTGCCGGTTTTAGCCGGTCCCAAAATGATACTGTTTTTTATTTTACCCGGCCATTGGAGTATTCTATTTTTGAATTGACTCCACACACAATCAGAGAAAAATACCGGTTAATTTTTCTGATGAAAAATACTTTTCCCGAAACATTTCTAACCGATAAAATTTCACAGAATGACCGCAGGAGTTTTTTACGGGATAACCCTTCGTTAATTACCGGCTTGTCTAATATTCATGAGCGAAAAGACCGGTTGTTTTTTAAAATAAATAATAATGAACGCCGCAGAAGCGGATCTACAAGTCTTCTTTATGATTTGAAAACAGGGCAGTTGATTTCCATTAATAATCTAACACCTGATTCCACAACCTCTTTTTTGCCGTTGTTTGATTTTCCTTTTTCTTACGAAAGCTTTAAAAATGCTGACGAAAAATATTTCTATACATATATTTCCTCGATGCGGATGTTCCAGGCAGAGGAGGGCAATAGTGATAAAAATATTTCCTATCCACCAATGTTAGCTCAGTATTTTCAGAAAGGTGATAAAAAAGATAACCCGGTAATTGTACAATTAAAACCCAAAATAAATCCTTAAAAATTGATGAATTTTTTTCTGAAAATATATGTTGCTGTCATTTTTATATTACTAAGTACTTCTTCATTTTCCCAAACCAAAGATTCCTCTTACATCGGTTCTGTGAAAGGGATTGCTAAAGATTCGGTGTACAATAGTGCCTTGCAATCCGCTACCGTGGCCATTTATAAAGTGGAGGATTCTGTTCTGTTAGGATATCAGTTGGCAAGTAATCTGGGTGAATTTAATTTTAAGGAAGTACCTGTTGGAATTCCCTTACAGATCGTGATAAGTTTTAGTGGATTTAAGAGTTTCAAAAAAGTGTTTTCTATACCGGTTGATAAAAAAGAAATGGATCTGAACATTCTGAACGTTGAAAGATCAACTGATATGCTCGATGAAGTGACCGTTGAGTATATTCCGCCGGTAAGAATGAATGGTGATACGCTGGAGTTTAACGCCAATGCATTTAAACTGGACAAAGATGCCGTGGTGGAAGATTTACTTCGAAAACTTCCGGGAGTAACGGTTTGGGGTGATGGAGTTATTTATGTAAATGGTAGACAGGTAAATAATTTATTAGTAGATGGCAAACCTTTTTTTGGTGACGATACCCAGGTAGCTATTCAAAACCTGCCAAAAAATGCAATAGATAAAATCCAGGTTTATAAACAAAACCAGGATGAACAAAATCCTATGGATTCAGTTTTGGAAGTGAATATTAAACTGAAGGCGGATAAAAAGACAGGCAAATTTGGAAAGATAGGTGTGGGTTATGGAACACGGGATAGATTTGATGCGGATGGAAGTCTGAGTTTCTTTTCACCGCACACACAATTCGGAATAGCCGCGGCTGCAAATAATGTAAATAAAGAAGCAGGAGGAATGAATACGCTTATGCGCCAGGGAACCTATAAAGGCAGCAGGGTGAGTGTGGAATATCAACCAAATTTCAGGGTTCAGGGTTTGAGCAGGCCAATTTCCGGAGGGTTTAATTACCAGCGCGATTTTATAGAAACTCCTCAATGGCGTAAGAAAAACTATTTTTCTACGAATTATTTTATAAAAAACAATGAGACTGAAAACGTACGAAACACAACAACGGAAACAACGTTCACCGGCGATAGCAGCCGAATACAGGATAATGTAAGTGTAAGCAATTCGACCAGTAACAATCAGGCACTCAACATGACCTACGTGGATGAAAATGAACGGTATATGTTGAATATTTCTCCTGGTTTTACCTGGAATACAAGAAATAACAACAGTGAACAAAAGCAAAATTCTACCAGTTCAAACCAGGGGTTGCAAAGTGCGAACAATACGATAAACAGCAGCACAAGCGATTCGAAAAACATGAATGTGCGGATCCGGTTTGAGTCATATAAAAACCCGTTGATCAACAGAAGAATTCCGACAGATAATTTTCAAACAAGTTATTCATTAAGTACAGGAAAGACCACGGGCGAACAACTGAACAAAACGGATTTCATCTCCTTTATAAATCCGGCTGATAGCAAAAAGTACGACAGGAAATATAATACTCAATCAAATAATGTAAATCAATCACTGAGTTTTTCCAGCGGCGATTTAAGGCAGATGATCTTTGGATACGCAAATTTTGGCGGAATAACCATTCGTTTGAAAAATAATCTTAGTGTGAATTCATCCAAAGAAACGAGAGTTGTTGCAGATAGGGACACCACGATAAAAAACTATGTCATTAATAAATCTTTGAGTACGGATAATAAGTTTAGCACAATAAACGAAGAGCCCGGAATTAATTTTGAAAAGATCTTTAAAAAAGAACTAACCAACCGGTATTCTAAAAATGTTCAAATGAATTTGGACGCTAAATGGCAGTTTTATAATCAACAAAATTCTTCCGTTCACGATATCCAGAATATTAACCAAAGTTATAGGAGGTTCACTCCGGAGGCCAATATCACTTACAGCAATAATCAGATTGGTGAATACCGGACTAATTTCAGACTTAGTTATGCTGCTTCTTCCGGGTATCCATCCATCAGCCAATTAGCTCCTTTGGTGGATAGTAGTAATTTATACAATATCCGGAAGGGGAATCTAAACCTGCTACC
>JBBSSE010000032.1:0-13257 GCA_038242375.1 Chitinophagales bacterium | reverse complement strand
TTTTTAATATTATTCACAATCAAAAAGGAATGTTATGAAATACTTATTATCAATTTTCCTGGTCATTTTATTCTCCTGTAATTCTAATCCGGATAACAATAATACAAATCAGAAATTACCGGATCCTTTAAAGGAAAATCCTGAAGTTGATGCAATACCGGAGGATATGAGAATTAAAAATGATTCAGTAGTTGTGCCCGACACTGCTGTGGTGGATACTCTCCGCATGATGGATACTTCTAAGGTGCGTCATTAAATTAGGAGTTGTGAAACACTTTCTCTGGTAGGAACTACACGAAAAGTTCAAACACAAATTATAGGCTCCGAATTACACGAATTACACGAATTACACGAATTCGAGCATGCCTTTTATTTGCCTTCCTGCAACCTAATACCTACAACCTGATACCTGATTCAACACGAATTTTGGCACGAATTGCACGAGTTGAAAGCAGGGAATTCAAAGCGCAAACTTTCCAAATCTCCAATCCCAAATCTCAAATCTCCAATCTCCAATCCCAAATCGTAAATCTCCAATCTCAAATTCCAAATCTCAAATCCCAAATCCCCAATTCCAATTCTCCAATCCTAACTCCTAATCTCAATTTCAAAATTGCTATCCTCCCATGTCTGAACTTTTTCCCAATAGAAGGTAAAGATTATTTTGTCGGGATTTTCACTTTTTGAAGGGAGATCCGCGAAATGAATGCCAAGACCGGTGTTTATTGTTTTTGTTTCCTCGTAAGTTTGCCAATTATTATCTGTCCATTTTACAAGGGCACTTTTCATAACTTCTATGCGTAAAATTTTTTGAGGAGGTATTGATTTTATTTGGTTCATAAAACTCCAGACAGCATACGGGGATTTTGTTTTTTGTCCGACATACCGCTCACGTGTAAATAATGGAACGTCTGAAACTGCTTTGTTTTTGATAGAACTACACAATTTTAAGTATTCTGCATGAGCCCAGGTTAGAGGCATTGCGGAATTGGAAGGTTTTCCAAAAAATAATCCTTTTCCCGGTATGTCTTCCTTATCCCAGATTTGTTCAGGAAGCAGAAAGTTTTCAGAAAATCCTTCCATTGTTTTTAATAAAGAAATGGCTTTTTTAAAATTACCGGCTGCAATTTCATAATGCGCTCTTTCACCGGTTAAAAGCGGCCAGGGTCTGCCAATTCCTTTGCCTGTATATGCATTCCCTTTCTCATCTTCCCCATATCCATCATTTGTATATCTGTACCAGCAAGGACCTGACGGGGTATCTACTTTCAGTTTTGCATCAATGACCTTTATTGTATTCAAAATGCGCGGGTCATCAGGCGCCCGCAATCCAAATCTTACGAGGGCAAGCGCATCCACAGAAATGACTTCTCCTATCGGCATTTTTCCCTCATCGCCGCCATGATTCTTAAGATTGATAATGCGGTTCTTCACTTCATTGGCTGGCAGATTAAATGGATTTATCCGCATATAATATCCTTCCACACCAATTTCATTACTGGTGGCAGTATCCGTAACGTATAACCATTTTTCAATGTTTTCATTCCAGGAATCAGCCAGCTCACGACAATAAACAGCCAGCTCTTTTTCTTCATGAATTTCTGCCAGATCAGCTCCTGCAAGCAGTCCGGCGATTTGTGCAGCAAGGGTAAAAGGAGTATATCCTTCTTCCTCTTCCCATCTGTCCTGCGGAGTAAAAGGACCGTTTACAACCAGGTAGGTTAGCGCCTTTTTAATAATAGGCCAATACCTTTTACATCTTGAAAAGGAAAGAAACTTTCTTTGAAAAGATGTGTGAACCATTAAAATAGGTAGCGCTACTTCATCCATTTGAATACCCTTCCAAAAAGGCTCCCCATCCAGCCAGGTATTCTGACTCCATCTGCCATCCTCTTCCTGCACAGCCATCAAATAATTGAGTATGCGGAGTACATCATCCTTTGCTCCCAATTCAAGAAATCCGCCTGAACTTAATACCAGATCCCTTGGCCATACTAAATGGTATCCTGCCAGGTCTCCGTCACCTTTTGTCTGCCCCCAGGGTATAGATAAACTGGCAATAATACCTCCGGGAAATTTCTTTGATTCATGCATCCTTAAAACGGCTGCACTTGTTCTGAAATTTCTGCCGATTCTATTCCTGTCTGATTTTATATTTTTCAGAAGCCGTTGCCATTTTTCCCATTCATAGATATATTTCTTTTTCGCGATGTCGAATCCATCAAGCAGACTTGCCCATGCTTTATTGCCCGCTTCCTCGGGTGTTCTCCCAAAACTGATAGCCAGCGTAAACGTGTTGCTTTCTGATAGGTCTATCTGGCCGGTCATAGCAATGTTTCCATCATCTGCCTTTTGATATTCCCAGCTCATTTTATGGTGTTGTTTCAAGTCGGTGTACCCGTCTGATGTGCCGACATAACCCACAGAACATTTTAAGAAATCCGTAGAACAAACAAAAGCAACTGTGACATTATCTCTTTGCGCAAAAAGCATCGGTACTCCTTTGTATTTTCCTTTCCAGCCATTATTTCCTGCGCCTTGGTTATGTATATGCGGAGCAATTAAAGCGTATAGTTGATAAGTGTTTCCTGAACTTTTTTCTGTCTGGATAAACGTTATTTTTTGCAAAAGAGTATCCCTGATCGGATCTGTAACAATTTCCTTTTCTATTACATAGTTTTTTTGATGGCAGCTATTGATGATTTTAAATGCAGGCACGCCTTCCTTGATCCAGGTTGTTTGATGATCTGTATGCCTTTTCTCTTCCGAAAAAAAATCTTTTCCGTCTGCAACAATGAATTCCATATCTCTTATACTTGCAATGTCTTCCCGGGGATAAAAAACCTCATTCACGATTCCATGACTTAAAGTGAAAGCGACATCAGAGGCGGCATTTATTGATTTACCAATACCGGATTTTGAACTGGAGGTCCATTTGGATGGACTACCCGGGGCTCCGGGAGCATTTGTTATAGTTTCTTCCATTGATACACCATTTTATTATATTTCCCGGTTTTTGTTCCGCGCATCCGGGTAAACTCTTCTGTTAATCAGATTTCTTATTGATCGCCGAAAAAACCAGGCTTGCTACTGCTACATACACTGCATGATGCAGGGCATCGATAGCGATATCTTTCTTCGACCATTCCTCTACAGGAGGACTGACCTCAAAGTCCGGTTGAATCGTTAATGCCGTATAAAAGATAGCACCAAAATGAATAGCAGCAGCCGGAAGTTTTGGAATGCCTGCCATGGACAATAATGCCCGTGGTACACCCCAAAGAGTTCCATAGGTCCAGTGTACTTCCCGGGATAATTTTTCTCTTTGATCACGTTGGGATGCTTCGATTCCCAAGGCTTTGCAGGCAGCATCTGCCGGAGCAAAACTTGGTTCCCTTTGATTTAATTGCATTTCTATCCATTGGGAAATTGTAATGGCCGCAGTGCCGGCTAATCCTGCAATTAATCCTCTTCCGATGGCACTTCCTAATTTCCCTGTTGTTTTTTCAATGCGTTCAATTGTCTTCATACTGCTGATTATTTAGAAAAAGAAAATCCTTATATCATGGAGCTTATATCCTTCAAAAAAACGATTTAATGCGACACTTGAAAGAGTTCAAAAGGAATGACTTTTTTATTGTAAATTTTATTCGGTCCGGATCACTTTTTTCTCCGCACTTCTATTTGGCTATTTTTAGCTCTTACATCAAATTGAGGTTGTGGTTCAGAAGCCGGGCCATTAATGACTCTTCCATCCTCCAGCGAAAATACCGAACCATGCCATGGACATTTTACAGTGTTATTATCAAATAATTCCCCTTCATCCAGCGGGCCGCCTAAATGGGAACAGGTATTTGCAATAGCATATAGTTTCCCATTTTTTCTCGCTAATAACACGGGGATCTCATTTGCATTTACCCGTTTCATTGAATTTTCAGGTAAATCATCTGTAGATAATACGGCTATAAATTCCTCAGGATATTCATCAGATGTTGCCGTATGATCTACTCCAACCTGTTCTCCAAAAACCAGATGCCCGCCAAGATAGGCCGCAACTGCTGTTAGACCATAACCTGCCATGGATAGGGCAATTGCCGCCCCACGTGACTGTTTATTCCTGCGCATGATCAAAGAAGTAGTATATAATGTTGTTGCGGTCAAATTCAGGAGACCATGCATCATTCCGATTTTGCGTTTCTTTTTTGTGGTCCCTGTCCAGTCTGTTAAACCTGTTACAGCAGCACCTAAAGCACCCACTATTCCAATTGCGATAGCGGCATCTGCTCCTTTTTTATACTCTTCGCTTCCCGCGAGTTCACAAGCATCCAATGTGGCAGCTGCTGTCCAGGCACCAATAGGAATATCGGTAAGTAAAGGATGTAAAGGATGTCCAAGCCACGTTCCATGAAGGAAGTTTTTGAGTTTGCGGCCGGCTTCTCCTCCTGCTTCAAATGCTTTAAGAACGGCAGGTTGTACAACATCCGCTGTATTGTCCAGCCATTCCTGTTTTTCTATCAGGTCCAGTGCAGATTTTTGAATCATGGGTTCATAATTTTTTAGATGATAACATCTTTTCAAAATGGTGCTTTATTAAAAAGAGTATATAATAAAAAAAAAGGTACAAAAAGCTTTCCAGTAATGAGGGAATTAACAAAGAAGAGAAAATTATCCAACGACTCATTTCTAAAAAAAAATCGCAGGAATGGAATCAATGGATGAAACGCGTGTTTGGGTAGTGTGGCAATAATTTTAAAACCGGAAGAATATATTATCAGGAAATCAACCAGGTACGCACTAAATACACGGTGCTATTAAAACTAAAAAATCGTAACGAAATCGACCAAAACAGTTGTGAAAGAAATTTTTTCTTTTTGTTGCAATACTCTGTAAAGCAAGGCTTATAGAATGCAGGCTTGAATACAGAATATGACCACACCAACCATAACACTCATCCCTAGCCGACATTTTTTATCTTCATATTCCGGCACATCTGTCATAGGTTTTGTCCGTTCGGTATGATAGTTTTGATCTGCATAAGCGATTCGTGACGTCTTTTGCTTGAAGGGACTTTAATCATTCCATTAAATCATATTAAGACAATCATTTAGCATGTGCGTAAAGGCACGGTAGAGTAGCTGTCTACGCACGGGCTTGCAGGAGTATAACACTAAATTCCATTATTGAATTGTGTAAAACGGTGCGTTCATCTGAAGAGAAAAAGACCTGAAAACAAATCTTTGGAACTATTTTGAAATTATTTTTTAAAAATGTTTCTTTTTTTAAAATATAGATTCCAATTGGGTATAATCTTCATATAAAAAATAACGATTTACGAAATGAGGAAACATCAGGCAATAACTTTACTATTTACGGAATCATGACATTCTATATTAAATTTTAAAGAATTTTTGTACTCTTTCAAAATTTAAATATGCAAAATTATACAAAACATTTAATGACTCTGTTCTGCTTGTTTGGCGGGGCAAACGCTTTTGCTCAAACGGATAGTGCTACGTTTAAAAGCATGGAAGAAGTGGTGGTAACAGGGCAGTACAAACCTCAATCTTTAAAAAAATCTGTCTACCAGGTCCGTGTGATCGACCAGGAAAAAATTCAGTTAAGTGGTGCAACGAATATTCAACAGGTATTAAATACACAACTTGGATTTCGTTTTAGCAATGATAATACATTGGGCATTGCAGATGTGAAATTAAATGGAATGGGAGGTAATAATGTAAAAATTCTTATGGATGGCGTACCTATGGTTGACAGATATGATCAGAGAGTAAGTCTTTCTCAAATCGATATTAATAATATTGACCACATTGAAATTGTGGAAGGGCCTATGTCCGTATCATTTGGTTCCGATGCAATGGCTGGCGTTATTAATATTATTTCTAAAAAAATTAAAAAAGATCAATTATCTGTCAATGCTCTCGCCAGGGAAGAAACCGCTGCAAATGAATATTTTCCTTTTAGTTACAAAGGAGTTCATACTCAAAATCTAAACGTAAACTATTCAAAAAAACATTTGATCACGTCCATCGGAGGCTCACATAGTGATTTTGATGGTTTTGGCGGTGATGAATATGGCAGGGGAAAAACGTGGAAACCAAAGGAGCAATGGCTTGGGAATGCTAAGATTGGTTATGTAAATAACCACATGGATGTTTATTACAAGATCGATGGGTTGCACGAAAATATCATCGTTAGAAATCCGATCAATTTCAATAATTATAAGGCCATCGATCAGGAATATATTAGCGATCGGTTTTTGCAACAGGTGCAAAGTGAATACCGCCTGAATGATAAAATTCAATTTAATGGTTTCGTAGCTTATACGAATTATCAAAGGGAAACACGTACGACCAGGCATAATTTCGAAGCCAATAAAATAGAATCAAATCAACCTGGAGAAGAGGATGTTTCCAAATTGAACAGCTTCTCATTTAAGACTACCATGCAATATCAAATATCCTCTAAATTATCTCTGCAGCCAGGTATAGATTTTAACCATGAAAAAGCGGATGGAGCCCGGATAGAAGGCTCACCTGAAATAAATGATTATGCCATCTTTTTATCCGCCGAGATAAAGCCGGTAACTTTTATGAGTATACGACCGGGCGTGCGGTTTAGCAGCAATTCGGAATATAAAGCTCCGCCGGTGATACCTTCCGTTAACACCAAATTTATACTGAGCAAACAATTTGACCTTCGTCTTGCCTATGGGTACGGTTTTCGTGCTCCAACCTTACGGGAATTATACCTGACTTTTGTTGATACAAATCACGACCTGGTTGGAAATAAAGATATCAAAGCAGAATTTTCAAATAGTCTGAACGGTTCATTAACGTATACTCCGGCTTCCGTAAATCAGCGTTCTTTCAATTCTACTTTATCTGTTTTTTATACAGCCTTCCGCAACCAGGTAGAACTTTTACAAAGTATTTCCAATCCAATAGAATATACCTATTATAATACAGATAGATCCAAAACGATGGGTGGAAGTATTGAAAGTATCTATGCGTGGAAAAATCTGGAGTTGGGAATAGGTGTGAACTATATTGGCTATGAATCAAGTCAGTTTGATCATGGAAATTACGTTAAGGAGGATGCCCGAAAAACATTATGGACACCAGCGATTAATTCCAACATTACTTATAGTATCGACAGGATCAACACAAAATTTGCTCTGTTCTATAAGTACACCGGTAGAAAACCGGCGTTTAGTTTTGGAAAAATCAATAACGAAGATGCTATTTTGTTAACCCGCACTTCATCCTATCATTTGGCCGATTTTACAGCAACGACTGGTCTCAATAGACTTTTGTCTGCCCAGGTGGGTGTGAAAAATATTTTTGATGTAACCGACGTTGAAAATAATACCGTTTCCGTTTCCAATACAGAACACTCCAATGCACAATCATTAGCCGTTGGTTATGGGCGTTCTTTTTTCGTAGGGCTGAATTTCAAGTGGAACAAAAAATAAAAATTTAACCTGATAAACAAAACGATATGGATTATATAAAAAAAGCAATGTTGATACTATTTTTGGCAGCAGGATGGATTGCCTGTAAGAAAGACAAGGATCCGGTCATTGTGATTCCTCTTTCTGAGGGAAATGAGAAGATAGCTTTCAATGGTATTGCCGGAGCAGAAGCCGGCTCGTCTGCAGGGAATTCGGTATATCTTAATTTAAGCAGCGATAAAACCTATAGTGTTCTCCGTTCAGGATGGGATCTTGGGTTTTATAACGGGAATGATTTTAGGGTAATATTAAATAATACGTCAAGTGCAGCGGCGAAGGTTCTAAATAAATTTGACCTGCAATCTGTCACTGCTGCTGATACCATCGGACTTACATTAGCCGTAAGTCAAACGGATCCTCAACCACGCGACCTGGAGTTTTTTGATGACTTGCACGGGGATTTAAATAAGACAGCAATTCCTGCTGTCTCTGGCAAAGCTTCTGATAATCCGGTCATTATTTTAAACCGTGGTGCAGGAGGTGGTATTGCTGAAAGGGCATGGATAAAATTAAGGGTATTGAGAAATGGGAATGGGTATACCATTCAATATGCAGGTATTCTTGATGCTACCTTTAAATCGATGGATATTTATAAAGATCCCGATTATAACTTTCAGTTTATTTCTTTTGAAAAAGGGTTATTGAATGTAGAACCGGATAAAACACAGTGGGATATCGTATGGACGTATTCTGTTTTTGAAGCAAACTTCGGTTGGGGATTGGTGCCGTATAATTTTTCGGATATCATCGGAGTAAATTATCTGGCGGGTGTGCAGGCAAAAGAGAATGTGTATGCAGATGCGGCAACTGCAAATGCCGCTTATACAGCTTTTAATAAGGATAGCCTTGCAAATAATATGGTTGTTGAAGGTCGCTGGACGATTGGAAATAGATGGAGAAGTACACAGCCGGCTATTGGATCGAGACCTGATCGTTTTTATATAATTAAAGATTCCAACGGAAATTTTTATAAACTTAAGTCGATATCAATGGGTGCTGGAAATGACGGAGGAACAAGGGGTAAACCGGAATTTAAATATGGGCTGATTAAGTAGGTATGAGGTATGAGGTGAAGTATGAGGTGTGAGGTGTGAGGTATGAGGTATGAGCCAGAGTTTACAGTGTCAAAAAAAACTAAAAACTCCGAACTCCGAACTCTGAACTCTGAACTCCGAACTCCGAACTCTGAACTCCGAACTCTGAACTCCGAACTCCGAACTCTGAACTCTGAACTCTGAACTCCGAACTCCGAACTCCGAACTCCGAACTCTGAACTCCGAACTTTGAACTTTGAATTCCTAACTTTGCTTTATGAACTCTTCCCTATTAAGCATGCAGGATATTTCCATTCGCTATCCCGGGAAAGAACCATTTGAGAATATCAATTTTCAAATAAATAAAGGAGAAAATGTCGCATTGGTCGGTGAAAATTTTTCCATGATCAATGCTTTTATGGATGCGATTGCGGGTAGAGCAATCGTCTCGAAAGGTAAGGTGGAATATGATTTTATGGAGAAAATAAAAATGGATGAAAACGATCCGCTTCATTCTTTATCTCCTTATCATTACATCGGTTATTTATCTTCATCTCATCAGTTTAGAAGTCTTTCAGGAGTGATTAATTCCTATTACCAGCAGCGGTACAATTCACAGGATTCTGAAAATTCATTAACGGTCAGAAAATATTTGTCCGGCATCCGTTCTACGACAGGAAATCAATTTTGGGACTTTGAAAAAGTAGCACATAAATTGCAACTGGAAAAACGCCTGGATGAACATGTGATCAAACTTTCAAACGGGGAAACAAAGCGCTTCCGGCTGGCGGCAGCCATTCTTCAAAATCCGGTAATACTATTATTGGATCATCCTTTTACTGGAATTGATGTGGATTATCGTAAGCAAATGCATCAGCTTATCAATGAGATCAGTCAATCTGGTATTACTATTATGATGTCCACTTCTGAAACTGAAATCCCGGACTGCATTACACATGTGACACTGTTTGAAAAAGATGATTCCCTTAGTCATTTCACAAAAAAAAGTTTCCATGAAAACCATACTCCTTCCTTTCGGAAGATAGATCAGGAACTCCTTACATCCCTTTTAAAAAAGAAAGCAGCCGCCCGTTTTGAGTTTATTGTTAAGATGGAAAATGTTTCCGTCCGCTATGGAGAAAATCTCATTTTAAAAGATATAAACTGGACGATCAAACAGGGAGAAAGATGGTCACTTTCCGGTCCGAATGGTGCCGGTAAAACCACTTTGCTCAGTTTGATAAATGGAGATAACCCACAGGCTTTTGCCAACAACATCATTTTATTTGACCGGAAAAAGGGTAGTGGGGAAAGTATCTGGGATATTAAAAGTAATATTGGATTCTTTTCACCTGAATTATTTCAATTCTTCCCCTTGAATACTACTTGCCTGGCTGCCGTTGAGTCCGGTTTTTTTGATACGATGGGTTTATTCAGACAGATACATTCCTCTATGAAAACGACCGCCATGAACTGGTTGAAATTGATGAAGATTGATCATCTTGCCTACAAACCTTTACGCACCATTACACAGGGAGAAAAGAGATTGTGTCTTCTCGCCAGGGCATTGGTTAAGAACGCACCACTGCTTATTTTGGATGAACCTTGCCAGGGATTGAATGATAGTGAGAAAATATTTATTAAAGAGATTATTGATTCCATTTGCAGACAAACAAATATGACGCTGATTTATGTTAGTCATTACAAAGAGGAAATCCCGGAAAGTGTGATGAGAAGGTTTGAACTTTGAGCTATTAGCAATGAGCTGTGAGCAAGAAGCTTTGAGCCACAATTCTTAAATTTATAAGCACGAATTACCTAATTGGGAAACCAAAATTAAGCTTTTGAATTTTGTAATAGTTCTTGTGGATAAGAGAGTTTTTTCAACTAAAAACTAAAAACTAAAAACTAAAAACAGCAAACAACAAACTTTAAACTAAGTTAACTATGCCTTCAAAATCTTCATGATCGTTTTCTCTGCAGAGGAAAAACAGGGATCATCCGGGATACTTTTTTTGTTTAGATCTTCTATGTAACAATCCAATGTTTTATCCTCGTACATTGTCAGGATATTAGGGTGGATGTAATATTTTTTGCACACTGTGCGCGTATTGCCCAATTGGAGGCTTACTTTATCAATGGCTTCAACAATTCCTTTTTTACGTTCTGTAGCTGTTTCGAAGCAACCTATATCGATTAATGCCAGCAGCATTTGTACTGTTCCAAGCCAGGTCCGGAAATCCTTTGCCGTAAAATCTGCCTGGCTGATCTCTTTAATATATTCATTGACCATTCCGGAATCTACAGAATAATGTTTTCCATCATCATCATAAAATTGGAATAACTCCCTGCCCGGAATATCCTGGCATTTTTTAATAATTTTAGCCAGTTTTTTATCCTTTAATTCAATGGATTGTTTCACTCCTTTTTTTCCTTTGAAAGTAAAAAAGGCTTTGTCGTGGTTGACCTTTACGTGCCGGTCTTTTAGGGTAGTCAATCCATAGGAATGATACTCTTTTTCATAAAAGGAATTTCCGACACGAATACCGGTTTGCTCCATTACGCTGACACACGCCGCCAGTACTTTATTGACTGTTAATTCCTTTTTATTTAAATCTTTCTTAAGTCTTTCCCTGATTTCCGGCAGGGCTTTTCCAAATTCCACCATGCGGTAAAATTTTGTCCGGTTCCGGATCAAACTCCAATTTGGATGATATTTGTATTGCTTTCGTCCCGCGACATCAATACCTGTAACCTGCAGATGCCCGTTTTCTTTTTTACAAATCCAAACTTTCTCCCAGGCGGGAGGTATCACCAGGCTTTTTATCCGCACCAGGTCCTCATCATCCTTTAAGATTTTGTCCTTATAATAATATTCAAATTTCTGACCTTTGCGCCGTCTCTCTATTCCTTCATCCATATCCGATACATACACGAGATTTGCGGCTAAGGCAGTTTTCTCATCATCCTGTAAAATTTTCTTCAATTTCTTTGCAGGAATTTTTAATAGGGTTTCTTCAATTTCTGTCATTCATGTTGAAATTTAAATCTGGGAAGTAAAATGCATAAACAATAAATAAGCCTGATTTTTATTTCTAAGATTTGTGGAGACTGTTGCAGGTCAAGGATATAATATCCCAGCTTTTGCAGGAGAAATGGAGTGGAATGTTTTTTGAAAAGGGTAACACAGAAAAAACAAACGCTCACAAGTAAAGAAATTATTTATGGAAAATAAAGCATCCGGTTTTAAACAGAAAGGAGAAGAAGCCGCGAAGAAACATTTGAAGATCCAAAAAGCACTTTCCAAAAAGGAAAGTTCTGCTAAAAAGAAATCCGGAAATCAGGCAATGCAGGCCGGAGCCAGGAAATATCCTCAGCCACCCATGCCAAAACAACACCTCGATAAGCCGGGTAAGGAAAAAGATTTATGGGAAAAACCCATGTATGATGCACCTTATTATAAAGGTTCCGGGAAATTGTCAGACAAGGTTGCAATAATAACCGGCGGTGATTCGGGTATCGGAAGATCCGTAGCCGTTTTATTTGCCCGGGAAGGTGCAGATGTTGCCATCGTTTACCTGAATGAACACGCAGACGCCGAAGAAACGAAAAAACTGGTGGAAAAAGAAGGAAGATCATGTTTGTTAATTCCCGGCGATGTTACTGATCAGGATTTTTGTATTTATTCCGTAAAACAAACGTTAGAAAAATTCGGCAAATTGAATGTCCTTGTTAATAATTCTGCTTTTCAATTGCACGTGGACGAGTTTGAAGATTTGACAGAAGAACATTTTGATACCACTTTGAAAACGAACCTTTATGGATATTTCCATATGGCAAAAGCGGCTGTTCCTTTTATGAAAAATGGTAGCGCTATCGTTAATACAGGATCCATCACAGGTATAGATGGCAGCAAGGATCTCCTGGATTATTCGATGACAAAGGGCGGCATTCATGCATTCACAAAAGCATTAAGCAGCCATTTAATTGAGAAAGGAATTCGTGTAAATGCCGTCGCACCCGGTCCTGTCTGGACTCCTTTGAATCCATCCGACCAGGATGAAGACAAGATCGAAAAATTCGGTTCTAAAACACCCATGAAACGCCCTGCTCAACCGGAAGAAATAGCACCGGCTTATGTGTTCCTCGCCTCACCTCAATGCTCTAGTTATATTACAGGAGAGGTGCTTCCGATTATTGGAGGGTATGGGGAGTAAGGAATAGGTTGTGGTCGGTATTAGGTTTCAGGTTTCAGGTATCAGGTTTCAGGTATCAGGTTGTAGGTTTCAGGTTGTAGGTTTCAGGAAAAAAAATTACTATACCAGATCTGAAATTTTAAACACGAATTTTAGGCTCGAATTGCACGAATTCCAGAGCTATAAGCTATGAGCTATGAGCTTTGAGCAATCTGCCAGAAAAAAACTACAAACTATGAACTAGGAACTATGAACTTTGAACTTTGAACTCCGAACTCCGAACTCCGAACCACTAACTCCGAACTATTGACTCCACGCCTCCCCGTTCGGAAAGGAATATTCTTCAATGGAGGTGTTCTTCATGGTGATGCTATAACCTGCAGAAAGAGGCGGCATGTATTTTCCGTTTTTAATAATAACCGGATATTTAAAATGTTCATGAAGATGATCGACATATTCTGTAATGCGGTTTTCCAGCTTCCCACTGATGACAATATAA
>JBBSSE010000031.1:0-13365 GCA_038242375.1 Chitinophagales bacterium | reverse complement strand
TGTAGCGAATGCTGTGCTTGAAAAGGGAGGGAGAGTGATTGGTATCATGCCGAAAATATTAGCCGGTATTGAGCATAGCCATACAGGCCTTACAGAAATGATTGAAGTGGAAGATATGCATACACGTAAAAAAATGCTTTATGAAAAATGTGATGCTGCCATTATATTGCCGGGAGGATACGGAACGATGGATGAATTTTTTGAAATGCTTACCTGGAACCAGTTAAACATTCACAATAAGAATATTTATGTATTAAATACAGATGGTTTTTACACACACCTCATTTCCTTTTTGGAAAAAATGGAGGAAGATAATTTTTTGTATCATAAAATTATTGACCGGATTGTTGTCGTTCCCGCACCGGAATTTTTAAATTTTAATGAATCAATCTGATCCGTTTTAAGTACTTTGAATTTTTAAACAATTAATCAAAAAGCATGAGCAGGATTATTTTTATTACAGGAGCTACTTCAGGAATTGGAAAAGTATGTGCAGAAATTTTTGCAAAAAATGGCGATCGTTTGATTATCAACGGGCGCCGGAAGGAGAAATTAGAACAATTAAAAACCTTGTTAGAATCTTCTTATTCCACTGAAATAATTTGCCTTCCTTTTGATGTACAGAAGAAAGAAGATGTTTTTAAAAGTATCAATTCACTGCCTGCTGAATGGCAAAAAGTAGATGTACTGATCAATAATGCGGGTCTTGCTCTTGGAAGGGATCTGTTTGAAGAGGCAGATATAAACGATTGGGAAACGATGCTCCAAACGAACATCAACGGTATATTGTACGTGAGCAAAGCCGTTCTTCCATCCATGATCAAAAATAATCAGGGACATATCATCAATATTGGTTCTACTGCGGGGGATGATATGTATGAAAGAGGGAATGTTTATTGTGCTTCTAAAGCTGCTGTGGATGCTCTTAGCCGCAGTATGCGCATCGATTTATTGCCTCATAAGATAAAAGTAACCAACATAAAACCAGGTGCTGCCGATACAGAGTTTTCCCTCGTAAGATTAAAAGGTGATGCGGGGAAAGCCGGAAAAGTATATGAAGGATTTATTCCCTTAAGTGCCGGAGATATAGCAGAAAGCATTTTTTATTGCGCGAATTTGCCTTCGCATGTATGCATCAACGAATTGACGATCACCTGTACTGCACAGGCAAATGGCATTTATACTTATAAGGAATCGTAGTATTTAGAAGGTCATTATTCCTGATTTACTTCTTTATAATCTGTCTCTCTTCCGGATAAAGCGTCGGATCCACATGATAATCCGTTGCTCCAAAGCAGGTCATTTCCATAGAATATTTTTTCCCACCCACTAAAGTTGGCCATTGTTTGGAAGAAATATTCCATAACTCACCAAATGGCTTAAAGAATTCTCCCACATCTCCCGGAATATGCGCAAGCCCGTAAAGCAGCCGCGCATTCAATTTTGGGAATGCATCTGTAAGATATAAATTCATGTAATCACCTGTTCTTTCATATGTGATCGTAGAGAGTTTACTTTTGATCGATTCCTGTGAGCCTTTCAACCCATCCCTGTACACAAATGCATTTCCTTCATTTAACCTGTTGTCTGTGTAAGGATATTCTTTGGGATAGGTAACACCTTCTTCATCCTTGAAATTAACTACCAGGTCTTTCCCGTTTTTATAGGTAGTTCTCACTTTTTTACCACGTTCATTTTGTCCGAGAACGATATAAGTAGCATCGGGATAAATAATTATTCCATCTATCATTGGAATCACGGCTGAAGTGATCACATAAATAATTCCTGTTCCGGGTTGATAGGCAATTTCATATTCTCCGGTATTTCCTAATTCATCCACGTATTTATAGCAAAGTTGGTCCTTAAATACATGCGTGTTTGCACCTACATCCTCATCTGCCGATCTTTCCCTGACAATAGTGTCCTTTGCGTCTACTTCCGGTATTGCCGGGAACTGGCCACTTTCATTTGATGCACAGGAAAAAAATAAAATAGTTGAACAAGAAACGAGGGTATAAATAATTTTCATTTTATTACTTTATCAAGGAAGATAAAGGAAAAATGAGGAAGATGCGGATCGGAGTTTATTCTTCTTTAAACCGGTAATCTTTTAATTCAATGAAAAATTCGCGTAAAATAATTCTTGCAAAAAAGAATGTTTCCGGTTAATTAAATTCTCAGGGCGGATCATTAAAAAATATTCTTTTTGAGATTCTATGACCCTTTCTTTCCCCTGCTGGCAATGAGTAAATTCAAATCAGTAAATTTCAGATCAAATCTTTGGCTTAAATGGAAATTTGTTAAGGCTCCTTTGAAGAGGTAAATACCACTACGCAGATTTATTTTATACCAAACAAGATTTTCAAAACCTCCGTCATCTGCCATTTCGAGCATTAAAGGCATAAGGACATTACTGATCGCCTGCGAGGCTGTGCGGGCAAAGCCGCTGGGGATATTCGGAACGCAATAATGTATGACATCAAATTTTTTAAATACGGGCGATGTATGTGAAGTGATCCGGGAAGTTTCAAAACATCCGCCATGATCGATGCTCACGTCAACAATAACCGCTCCCGGCCTCATTCTTGAAACCATTTCTTCTGTAACTACCATAGGAGTTCTTCCGCCTGAGGCCGATAATGCACCTACGGCTACATCGCAGCTTTTTAATTGTTTGGATAAAATATTAGGCTCTATAACGGATGTGTATAAACGCATTCCAATATTATTTTGTAATCGTTTCAGCCGGTAAATACTGTTGTCAAATATCTTCACACTTGCTCCCATGGCAAGAGCAGTGCGGGCTGCCTGTTCTCCTACGATTCCTGCTCCGATAATAATCACTTTCGTTGGAGGAATTCCTGATATACCGCCTACCAAAACTCCCTTTCCATGATTTGCATTACTTAAATATTGACCTGCAATCAGCATGACTGCACTGCCGGCTATTTCGCTCATGCTGCGCACTATAGGATTATTCCCGCTATCGTCTTTCAGGTTCTCAAAACTTAAAGCGGTGATTTTTTTCTCCATCATCTTTTCCAGTATTTCACGCTTTAGGGCAGTAACATGAATCGGAGAAATAATGAATTGTTCAGGCTTTAGAAAATTAATTTCATCTTCGCATACCGGCGCACTTTTTACAATGATATCGCATTTAAAAACTTCTTCTTTACTTTGGGTGATCTTTGCACCTGCTTCGCTGTAATCTGTATCGGAATAACTTGCGCCTTCGCCGGACTTCGTTTCCATGACTACTCTGTGTCCATTGGCTACAAGCACACTTACGGCTTCGGGCGTTAAGGCTACCCTGTTTTCCTGAAAAGATGTCTCCCTTGGAATACCGATAAATAATTCTACACCTTTGGGTTTTACATCAAGGGTTTCTTCCAGCGTTTCATAGGAGAAAGTAGGGGAAACAAAAGGTTTTGAAGATGCCATGGATCGTATTTATTTGAATAATAGAGTGTGGTCAAAAATCGTTAATGTGGAACTGTCACTAAAAGTTTCCGGGAATGCAAATTAATAAGACTAAAAGTACTGAAAATTGTTTGTTCAGAAAGTAGTTCCAGTGCTTTTTCGGGCCATTCTATCATACAGATATTCCCACTTTCCAAACAATCCTCCACTCCGGCGTCAAGCGCTTCTTCCGTATCTTTTAAGCGGTACCAGTCCATATGGTATATAACCTGGCCGTCTGTGGTGTGGTATTCCTGAATGATCGAATAAGTTGGACTGGTTGCTGCTTCTATTGCTTTCAGTTGTCTGCAGAGAGCTTTTATAAAAGTAGTTTTACCGGCACCAAGTCCTCCGCTAAAGGCAAATATTTTATACCCTTTCGTTCGTTCTAAAAAATGATTTGCAGCCATTTCTATTTCATGTTCTTCAAAGACTATTTCCATCTGCTGATTCATTTTTGCAAATCTAAGGTTTTTTCAAAATGTATTCTTGTATGGTTTCCATTCATGGTGGGTTTTAAAATGTGGGGGGATTCGTAAACCAAACCTCCTTAAATGACTCAGTACAAAACAGGCAAGGTGTCCTGTATGTTTTTGTGCGGGATTCCCGATGGATGTTCATTTTCGATTAAAATTGATGAAATTGCCGGAATGATATCCACACCTGGAGAAATTTTAAAAGAATATTGGGGCTTCGATGAGTTTCGTCCTCTTCAGCGTGAAATCATTGAATCGGTATTATCCGGGAAAGATACGCTTGCCTTATTACCCACCGGTGGTGGAAAATCTCTATGCTTCCAGGTGCCGGCCCTGGTAAATGATGGAATTTGTTTGGTTATTAGCCCGCTGATCGCTTTAATGAAAGACCAGGTGGAAAATCTTAAAAAGAAGGGGATTCAGGCGCTTTCTATTCATTCGGGTATGAGTTACATCGAGGTGAAAAAAACCTTGCAAAATGCAGCTTACGGCAATTTTAAATTTCTATATGTATCTCCTGAAAGATTAGAAACGGATTTGTTCCAGGAATTTCTATCTGTAATCCGGATAAATCTGATCGCCGTAGATGAAGCCCATTGTATATCGCAATGGGGTTACGATTTTCGTCCATCTTATATTCGGATAGCAGCAATCCGTGAAGATTTTCCCGGAATACCTATCCTGGCCCTGACGGCTTCGGCTACTTTAGAAGTACAAAAGGATATCTGCGAAAAACTGGAATTCAGGGACGGAGAAAATATTTTTCAACAATCTTTTGAAAGACCGAATTTGTCTTACAGTGTTTTTGAACTTTCTTCGAGGCAAAATAAATTATTGCAAATACTGAAAAACGTTCCTGGTACGGGTATCGTTTACTGTAAAAGCCGAAGAAGAACAAAAGAGATTTCTGAACTTTTAAATATGAATGGCATCAGCGCAGATTTTTATCATGCAGGCCTTGCAAATATTGAAAGGAATAAAAAGCAGGAAAACTGGATCAATAATACTACAAGGATAATTGCATGTACAAATGCATTTGGAATGGGCATTGACAAACCGGATGTGCGGGTTGTGATTCATTATGATGTGCCGGATGCTCTGGAGAATTATTACCAGGAAGCGGGAAGAGCAGGCAGGGATGGAGAGAAATCGTATGCTGTCTTATTTTTTAACCAGGCAGAAATTGATGAGTTAAATAAACAATCAGCCATACGTTATCCCTCTATAGAAATGATCCGGAAAGTGTATGGTGCTCTATGTAATTATTTTCAATTGCCGTCGGGACAAGGAGAAGGATTGTCCTACGATTTTGATATCAATACGTTTGTCAAGAATTTTAATTTAGGAAGTTTTATCGTCAATAACGTTTTGAAGATCCTCGAGCAGGAAGAATTGATTACCTATAGCGATCAGTTTTTTTCTCCCCCTAAAGTGGTGTTCACCACGAATAGGGAGGAATTGGAAACATTTGAAAAATCATACCCTCAATATGAGGATATTCTAAAAGCATTATTACGCTCCTATGAAGGGGTTTTTGATTATCCGGCTTCGATCAAGGAAGAGCAGCTCTCCAGGTTTCTTTCTATAAAAAGAGAGATACTGCATTGCCGTTTAGTGGAGTTACATGGATTTGGAATGATAGAATACACACCTCAGAAAGAAAGGCCACAGGTAATCTTTTTACATGACCGCACGAAGGCGGAAAACCTTTTCATCAATGAAAAAAATCTTTTAAAAAGGAAAATAGCTTTTGAAAAAAGGGTGGACGCGATGATTCGATTTATTCAAAATACCAGCAGATGCCGAAGTGAAATGATCGCTGTTTATTTTAATGATCACACCACCCGGCGTTGTGGGATATGTGATAATTGTATCCGGGATAAAAACATCTCGATCTCAGAGGAAGAGTTTGAAAAAATATCTACGGAAATCCGGCATGCAATAAACGAAACAAAAATGGATCTACCGTCAATGTATAAACGCTTATCGGGGTTCAGACAAAATAAAATCCTAAAGGTTATTACCTGGCTTCAATCTGAAAATAAAATAATCATTACAAAAGCCGGCTTTATCCGGGAAAAACAATAAGTATAATTATAAGGTACAAGTAGTCCATTTAACATATACATTTTTTTGCAAAAACATAAACATGAACCTTGAAATTATATAATTAATGAAGGGTAATGTATAGGAAAGTGCTAAAGAGTAGGGTAGGTACAAAAAAAAGGGGACCCAGATAGAAATCTAGTCCCGCTTTAAAATCCAATATCCTATGAAAAACCATGACGAAGATAATAAGTTAATTTTCATTTCCTAATTTTATTTTGAAATGAATCTTCCCAAAACACCTTTTTGACAATGAATATAAGTGTTTGCTGAGTAAATGGCAGGTTTCATTTAGTAAATGGTATTAGGAAACAGTGTTATTTATTAAAACCAGGTTTTTTGTTTTTTTCGGGTGGTCGTGCTTACTCCAATTGATCCGAGGAGACTACGGATTAACGTATTTCCGGTGGTACGAAGAAGACTTTTTACGACGCTGTTCCCGGCGATTTTTTCAAAAGTTGAAGCTTCAGGCTTACCTGCTTTTTTAACTTCAGTTGCAGTTTCTTTTGCTGTTTGTGCTTGTTGCACATTAGAAGCGATTTTAGCGTTCAATAATTCGTAAGCACTTTCACTATCGATCACTTCGTTGTACTTTGCTGCTATTTTGGAATTGCGCACAATCGTATTGATCTCTGAATCTGTTAATATATCCATCCTGCTTCTTGGAGTACACATCATTACATGGGCAAGGGGAGTAGGAATTCCCTTTTCATTCAACAAGGTTACGAGGGCTTCACCAATTCCGAGGTTTGTGATCAGATCTTCGGTTTTATAAAATTCTGAAAGCGGATAGTTTTGTGCTGTTTGTTTTATAACTGTCCGGTCATTTGCAGTAAATGCCCTTAAACTATGCTGTATTTTCAGTCCTAATTGCCCCAATATACTTGCCGGCACATCCATGGGGTTTTGGGTGCAAAAATAAATTCCCACCCCTTTTGACCTGATCAGTTTTATAACTGTATTAATCTGGTCTAAAAGAGCCTTGCTTGCTTCCTGGAAGATCAAATGTGCCTCATCAATAAAAATAATCAGCTTTGGTTTTTCCAAATCTCCCTCTTCAGGAAATACGGCATATAATTCTGCCAGCATTTGCAACATAAATGTGGAGAAAAGTTTCGGCCTGTCCTGGATATCTGTAACCCGCAGAATATTGATCATACCCCTGCCGTCGTCGCTTGTGCGCAAAAGATCTTCTACATCAAAACTTCTTTCTCCAAAAAATGCATCAGCTCCCTGCTGTTGTAGTTCGATTACTTTTCTTAAAATGGTTCCGGTGGAAGTTGTAGAGATATTTCCATAAGTAGCCTGTAGTTCTTTCTTTCCTTCATTACCTACATATTGTAATACTTTTATGAAATCCTTTAAATCCAAAAGGGGGAAGTGATTATCGTCGCAGTATTTGAAGATCATAGCGACTACTCCACCCTGAGTGTCATTTAATCCCAAAATCTTCGTCATCAGTATTGGTCCAAACTCTGTAACTGTGGCTCTTAACCGCACGCCCTTTTGTTCGCTTAGAGTAAGAAGTTCTACCGGAAAGGAAGCCGGCAGGAAACTCATATTTAGTTTTTTATACCGTTCGTCTATTTTTTGATTTGTGGTAGCAGCAGCGCCGAGGCCGCTTAAATCTCCTTTAATATCCATCAACAAACATGGAATGCTGGCATCACTCAGGGCTTCCGCGATCATTTGGAATGATTTTGTTTTACCTCCGCCTGTTGCTCCTGCCACAAGGCCATGCCGGTTTAGCGTGCTAAGAGGGAGCCGGATTTCTGCTTCGGGAATAACTTCACCATCCAGAATACCCGCACCTATTTTTATACTCTCGCCTTTGAAAGTATATCCTGAATTTATCTTATCTATAAATGCTTCTTTTTTTTCCATTTTCTTTTTTTTGTAAGGTACAAAGTCAAATTTAAATGATAAGTTTGTTTTAACATTTTAGTTTATAAATTTAAATAGATGGTTGTGGCATCAAATATGTGATCCACTACCAGAATAATTCTTAAATTACCAAAAAAAAAATAAAATTATATGGAAAGTAAAAAACCCAAAATCCTTATTTGCGAGGACGACCCCAATCTGGGAATGGTTTTAAAGAACTATCTGGAGTTGAATGATTATGATGTAACATTGGAAAGAGATGGCAGGTTGGGCCTGGCAGCTTTTCAACGGGAGAAATTTGATCTGTGTCTGCTGGATGTTATGATGCCGAACATGGATGGTTTCACTGTGGCAGAAGAGATCAGGGATGTAGATCCGGATATGCCTTTGTTTTTTCTTTCTGCAAAAACAATGAAAGAAGACATTATAAAAGGGTATAAATTGGGTGCAGACGACTATATCACAAAGCCGTTTGACAGTGACGTGTTACTGCATAAGATTAAGGCCATTTTAAAGCGTAATGAAGAGTTGCACCGTGAGGAAGCAAATATGGAGTATGATTTAGGAAATTACCATTT
The DNA here is from genome assembly GCA_038242375.1 of Chitinophagales bacterium. Classification (GTDB taxonomy): domain Bacteria; phylum Bacteroidota; class Bacteroidia; order Chitinophagales; family Chitinophagaceae; genus Ginsengibacter. The sequence goes on along the minus strand of JBBSSE010000031.1, from coordinate 4,862 downwards.
TAATCCACGCTTAAGGCAATTAGGTATTGGTAAAGATATTCAGACGCTATCTCCAAAAGAGAACGAATTACTGAAAATGCTTAGTGAATACAAAAATGATTTGTTGCCAAGAGAAGCAGCCCTGAAAAAAATATGGGGTAGTGATACCTATTTTAATGGCCGCAGTATGGATGTTTATATTGCCAAATTAAGAAAGTATTTGAAAGGTGATCCGAATATAGAGATCGTGAATATTCACGGTGAAGGATTCCGCCTTGTTGTTCAGGAGTAATCTCCGGACATTTTAATATTCAACATGACCGCAGCCACTATGGCTGCGGTTTCTGTTCGCAGGCGGTTCTCTCCTAAAGTGACAGGAATAAAATTCTCTGAAATAGCTTCTGCAATTTCTTCCGGTGTAAAATCTCCTTCCGGACCAATCAGAATTACTTTGGAAGAAAGAGGATCGTTGGTAAATTCTTTAGGGGATTTTTTTTTGTCATCAAGACAGTGAGCGATAAACTTTTTGGAATACTGATCGCTGTTTTTAAGAAAACCGGAATATTTTACGGGAGATTGTAATTCCGGAAGCCAAACCTGCCTGCTTTGGATGAGGGCACTTACCAGTATAGTTTTCATTCTATCTTCCCTGAAATGATTTTTTTCTGTTCTCTTGCAAATTAAAGGAACAATCTCTCCAATTCCTATCTCGGTCGCTTTCTCTAAAAACCATTCAAACCTGCTTGTGTTTTTTACTAAGGAAACAGCAATGGTAGATTTAGGAAGTACTTCAGGAAAAAATTCCTTCTTCTCAACGGTTACCTCAGCTTTTTTTTTATGTGCGAGGGAAATTTTTGCTGTTAGAAGAGATCCTTTGCCATTTGTAATTTGAATTTTATCTCCCTCTTTCATGCGCAATACCTGTACAATATGCCTGGAGCTATCTTCACTCAAAATGATATGAGCACCTTCGGCTATATTTTCTTCATAAAAAAAGGGAAGTTGCATGAAAAGTAATTGATAAATAAGTGAAAAAAGAAACCGATTCGACCATTCTATTGGTCATAATCTACTACGATCTTTTTGCTTCTTGGATGGGATTGGCAGGTTAGGATATATCCGTCTTTTACCTCGCTATCCTCCAGGCCATAATTTGCTTCCATTTCTACCTCTCCTTCCAGCAATTTTGCTTTACATGAGCAGCAAACACCACCTTTACAAGCGAAGGGTAAATCAATTCCCTGGGCAAGTCCGGCATCCAAAACTGTATTACTGTTATAATCGAGGGTAAATTCATAACTGCGGCCATCTACTGTCAGATGCACATCGCTTCCTTCATTATCTTCCTGCTTCACCGCTTTGTAAATCTGCGTATTTTGCTTGGTAGGAGTTGTGAAAAGTTCAAAATGTACCTTTTCTTTATTTATTCCCCAGCCGGCAAGGAAATCTTTTATACTAAAGATCATCTCTTCGGGTCCGCAAAGGAAAAAATCATCCACCCTGTCCAGGTTGATTAATTTGGATAACTGGTGAATTTTCGCAACATCAATTCTTCCATAATTAAAATCGGAATCTGTTCTTTCCCTCGTGAGAATATGGTATAATCTAAAGCGTTGTAAATGTTTATCTTTTAATGCTTCCAATTCCTCCTTAAAGATGATGGAGGATTGATTTTTATTTCCATACACAAGAGTTACATTGCTTTCTTTTTCGACTCTTAAGATGGTTTTTATGATGGAAATGATCGGTGTAATGCCACTGCCTGCCGCAAAAAATACATATTCTTTTTTATTTTCCGGTTTTATGTCGGTGAAAAAACTTCCTGTAGGTGTCATCACCTCAAGCACATCACCCACTTTTAATATTTCATTGGCATAGGTGGAAAATACCCCGTTCGTAACTTTTTTTACGGCTACACGCAATTCATTGTCAAGTGGGCTGGTACAAATCGAAAAGCTCCTGCGGGTATCGTCAAGGGTTGTTTTTATAGTAATATTCTGTCCCTGGGTAAATATGAATCTGTTTTTTATTTCTTCGGGAATATCAAATAGGATAGAAACGCAGTCAGATGTTTCGTGTTTAATATCCTTAACAGTCAGTGAGTGAAATTGAAACGCCAATTTTGTAAATTTTTAGTAGCCAAAAATAAGATAACTATTCAATGATCAGGTTACGAATTGTAGAAATTACATTTAAAGTAACGGACTTATATTTTTTCACTTAGGAACAGTCGTGATAGTATAGAAATTATTAATGAGAAAGTGGCTTATAAACAGCTAACTAAAAAAAAATTAGACTTATTTCTGTAAAGTTTGGTTTCTTAAACAAATTATTATTATTTTAGCAGCCCATTCCATATTTCCACTTCCTATTTAATTAAGCCTACACAAAATTCCAGTTGCTATACTAACGTGTAATTAGGTCTATTCCCTTTAATTATATATTTTTTAAATATCCTCGATAATTATTTTATTCCTATTCCTTTGTTGGAAAAGGATCAAGATTTTCTTGTGGTTTCAGAGGTAAGCAAGGCCGGTGATTTTTATCACTGGCCATTTTTTTACTCAAAAGACCGGTTAATGAATTTGTTCAGCGGCATGATCGTTGAAAAATCAAGGATGATCTGTTTTAAAATAGATTTCTGCGTTAACTGTTTATCCGCAATCTGTTTCGTAACAAAAAAGCTTTTTAAACGAAGGAAATCTCCGGCGGGATTATCCTTTTCATACCCTTTCGGAATATTAACCAGCACCTGGCCTTCTTCCCGTTCAATTGTTTTATATGTTTTTTTAAAAGAAGGATTATTGATTATTTTTTTTAATTCAGGAAAGCTGTAGTCAACTTCCTGGCGCACTTTTTTTAATTCCGGTGCTGCAGGCATCCATAATCCGCCACCCACAAAACTCTTTTCACCAGGTTGAAGGTGAAAATAATATCCGGCATAAATCGATTTTTTGCCTCCCTTCGTTAAAGAGCAGGCGATATTTATTTTGTAGGGTGTTTTATTCTTTGAGAAACGAATATCACGGTTAATGCGGTACATGCATGCTTTGGGTGTGAGGTCTTTTAGATCCGGATCTATTTCAACCATTTCATTAATGATTTCCCCGACAAAATTTTCAAAATCTGTTTTTGCTTCAAGGTATTTTGTGCGGTTTTCGTCGAACCAGGATTTGTGATTATTTTCTTTTAATTTTTCCAGGAATGTCAGGGTGGATTTTTGAAGCACGATAATTTTATAATTTAGAGAGAGTCTGAAAAGTTAGGATGATGCATCCGGAAGATGATTCCGGGATAATGATAAATATAAAAGAAAGAAAAAATACATTACCTGATCAGGAAATGTATTCTTGAAAAAAATGAAAAGCAGTCCTCAAAAATGGATTTTTTTAAAAAGGTGCTATTTAAGTTATCCTCGACCAGTTTTCACCACTTTTAATCCGGTAAATGGTCATTTCACTTACGTCATATTTTTCAGCTAATTGTTTATGCGTAAGTCGCCTGCGTGGATTTTCAAGTGTTTTCTTAATAGCTTTTACCTGGGTTGAGTTCAGTTTTAATCCTTTCAAACGGGACCTTTGAACTTCTTTGTAAGCCAGTTTTCCCGGGCTTTCCTGTTGATGCTCAATCACCGTTTTTTGATTAGCCCATTGCAAATTTTTCACATGGTTGTCTGTTTTGTCATGGTTGATATGAATGACAAATTTATCCTTGGTGGATTTTTTAGGCAGAAACAATTTTGCAATTTCCCGGTGAAAGTACAAGGTGGTATTTCCGCCATCTACATGAAGATTTAAGGTTTGATAGCCTGAGGTAACAGACCCATTTAGAAGTTTACCATCTTCATGAATATCCTCCTTGTAACTTGCAGCGCGTCCATGAGAAGAAAAGGCATACTTGTTTCTCAAAAGTTTATGGCCCTTGAACAGAAGTGGTTTCCACTCTTCACCTTTTACATTTTTGATCATTTGGTTTGCTTTTATAGAAAGTTTAAAAAATTAATTGTTTATCAATTTTAAAAAGTCGTCTTCAGAAATAATTTCGATCGATTTAATTTTATTCGCTTTTTCTAATTTACTTCCTGCGGATTCACCTGCTACAAGGTAATTTAAATTTTTACTAACTGATGATAATAATTTGCCTCCATTTTCTTCAGCCAGAGTCTCAGCTTCGTTTCTTTTTAAAGTAGGTAAGGTGCCTGTGAACAGAAATGTTTTTCCCATAAGTTTGCCTTCCGGCTGAACTTCTTTAGACCCGGAAATGTTGACTCCTTCTTCCGATAATTTTTTCAACATAAGGATGTTATCTTCATTGTGGAAAAAATCGTACACGCTTTCGCCTACTTTCTGGCCTACATCTTTTAAATGGTGCAATTCCTCCAGGGTCATATTTTCAAAATCAAAAATGGTGTCAACACTTTTCGCCAGAACTTTCGCTGTGTTTTCCCCCACATATCTTATGCCTAAACCAAATATTAACCGGTGAAGGGCCTGGGATTTTGAAGCTGTGATAGCAACTTTCAGATTGTCGATGGATTTTTGTTTAAATCCTTCCATGTGGGTAAGATCTGCAAAATTAATAGAATAAATGGATGGAATATCCTTGATGAGGCCATCTTCATAAAACCTTTTCACATTTGCCTCACCGAAAGTTTTAATATCCATGGCGTCTTTACTGCCAAAATGAATAATGCGCTCTACTACCTGTGCTTTACAATTGATATTGACACATCGCCAAACTGCTTCTCCTTCCGGTTTTATCAAAAGATCATGGCACACCGGGCAATGAGTCGGGAAAATGATTTTTTCTTCATTTCCGGTACGGAGTTCTGTCAGCGGTTTTACGATATAGGGGATTACATCTCCTGCACGTTCTACTATAAC
>JBBSSE010000030.1:0-13445 GCA_038242375.1 Chitinophagales bacterium | reverse complement strand
TTCACCGGAAAAATGGTCTCCTACCAATCCTTTTTTATATGACCTGAAGGTAACGGTATTGCGTAATGGTAAAATGATCGATGAAGTAAAGAGTTATTTTGCGATGCGGAAAATTTCTATGGCACCGGATAAAAACGGCATCCAAAAGATGCTGCTCAATGATGCATTTGTGTTTCAATATGGTCCTCTTGATCAGGGCTGGTGGCCCGACGGTTTATATACCGCTCCAACGGATGAAGCGCTCAGATTTGACATCCTTAAAACCAAGGAAATGGGTTTTAATATGATCCGTAAACATATTAAGGTAGAACCTGCCCGGTGGTACTATTACTGCGACAGTATAGGCATGCTGGTGTGGCAGGATATGCCAAGCGGTGATTTGGGTAATCATTGGGAATCCCGTCCCGGCGTTATTGGCATGGGCACAGATAGAGATCGTACACCTGAAAGCGAGGGATATTATCGAAAGGAATGGAATCAGATCATGGATGCTTTACACAACTTTCCTTCTATTGTAGTCTGGGTACCATTCAACGAAGCCTGGGGACAATTTAAAACAGAAGACATCACGAAATGGACCATGAAAAAAGATCCTTCAAGGTTAGTGAATAGTGCCAGCGGTGGTAATTTTTATCCCGTTGGACATATCATCGATCTTCATAATTATCCTGATCCTGCAATGCCCCGTCCGGATTTATTTGGCGCCAAACGAGTTTTGGTATTAGGTGAATTTGGAGGACTGGGCTTGCCGGTCCCGAATCACACCTGGCAGTCAGATAAAAACTGGGGGTATCAGAGTTTTAAAAATGCAGATGAATTATTGAAACGGTATAAATCGCTGAATGATCGTTTGGAAGAATTGATCCGGAAAGGTTTATCCGCGGCAGTTTACACTCAAACAACCGATGTGGAAGGAGAAGTAAATGGTTTTATGACCTATGACAGAAAGGTCATTAAAATGCCATTGGCCGATCTGCACAAAATCAATTCAAAATTATATGAAATAGTTAAATAAGGCTTTTGGACTATAACCTAATCCCTGCTCCACCTGGATGAGGATTTAATTAAAAACAGCGAGAATAAAAATATTCCATGGCTGGTAAAAATCATGAAAATAATGCAGGGGATTTATCAGAGAATTTAAAATGTCCATGCTATTAATGGAGATTTTTAATTGCAAGCCACCATGTTATCATCGTAAATGAATTTTATAATTTCATTTTTAATCCCAAAACTGCTCCTGCTGAATTAGGGAATGATGCTACGGAAACATTGGTGTTTATTGGGTTTAACGCAAACCGGAAAGCAGGAGAAAAAGAAATGTCGAATTTATAACAAAAGAAAATGAGTTGCCGCAAAAGCGGCATCAACATTTGCTTAAGGATGAAAATGTAAATAAGCAAACCAAAGAGTTAATAACAAATCATATAAACTGGGCTGGTAGTATCATAAAAGAAAAGTCAAAATCGAATACTACCATTATCTATAAAAACACCTCCTTCCTAAGCATAATAGAAGGAGGTGTTTAGTGGGTTTTTCATGAATTCGGAATGCTTACTAACCTTATATTTGAAAGATTTGGCTTAAATATTTTAGAATAAATGTGTTTTAGATTTATTCAAAACCTTCAGAAACCTTCCCAACTTTTAATCGATTTCACATTCACAGCCGGATTTACCTCCGTTTGCTGTATTGTCTTCAAGTTCATTGTGATCATCTGAGTCAATTTCTTCTTTAACGAAATTTCCTGTCGTCGAAAATTCAGCTAACTTCTTAACTCCTGTCGAAACAAAAAATGCGCAATAACCTATATTGTCTTTGTTAAACCAGGTTCTGACAGAATCGGTAGGATACCGGAGCGCAAAAGAATCTTTTACTATTTTGGGAACTAAGTTGACAGCCACTACAGGACAATCGTTTTCCTTTGATTCTTTTTTATCCTTTTTACATGATGCTAAAACTACCATAGAGACAATTGCGATCAGAAATAAATTTTTCATACTCATTTTTTTTAAGGGTTTATTTTTTTTGATTAAAAATTGATTTTTCTTGAAATAGGGTATTGATTTTAAATCAGGGATTTTTTTATAAAGAATGCCGGTTAAATTCTAGAATTTTCCTTTAAAAATATTTCCTTAATAAAACAGTGATGGATTCAAAAGAAATGGTTGGGTGAATTGAAAAAAAAATAGATATTTTTTTGTGCAAGGTCAAAATTTCAAGATATTTCTTAATTGTAAACCATCACAAAATCATCATAAATGAATTCTATAATTTCATTTTTAATCCCAAAACTGCTCCTGCTGAATTCGGGAACGATGCTAGGGAAACATTGGTGTTTATTGGGTTTAGCGCAAACCTGAAAGCAGGAGAAAAAGAAATGTCCAAATTTTTATACATATTGTAATCCAGCCCGATTCCTGCCAGGCCACCAAAATAAAATGGTTTCAAACCAGATATTTTATCTACTGTTTCTGTTTCATTATTATTTCCGGATTCTAATTCAGTAATTAATCTTCCCCTGGTCAAAAAATTAGCGGATACACCTGCTAAAACATTAAAAGTAAATTTCCCTTTATTCATTACATATTTTACTGCTAATGGAATTCCTAAATATTGTAAATTATACTTGGTGGATTTTGAGAAAATGCTATCGCCAATATTGGGGTTATTACTAAAGGAAGGTTTTACAAACGCATCTCCCAAAGGAGATGCTAACTTATATTGAATAGACCCTGAATTATCTTGTTGTGCATAAAGCGTTTCAGGTATTTCATACTCCAGTTCAAATTCTGACCTGGCAAGTGTTATACCCGATTGCAATCCCCAATGTTTGCCAATTGAATAGTCAATCAAAGCTCCAAAAGTTACTGCATGGCTTTTGCTTTCCGGTACATCGAAATTGTTGATGTTAGCATTGCCCGGCACTTTGTTTTCAAAATGATGAAAGACGATATCGGGCGAATAGAAGGCGGTTATAGCAAACTGCGATTGGTTTGTTGATTTTGTGGAAAGCTTCTGTACAATGATTTTATCAATTCGGATTAATGGATCTATTTTAATTAACGAAATTTCCTCCAAGGATTCTTTTGCATCAAATAGGCCAACAGTATTTTTTTCTATTATTCCAATACTCTTTGAACTTACTGTTTCTATTGCTGGCAAATTATGATCAAACTGAATATCGCCAAGGCTTACAACATCTGTGTTTTTATCTTCGATCAGGTTTGGCGTTTTTAGTTCTGCAACTTCATTCGATTTCCGTTTCATCAACTTGTCATTTTCCTGCATTGAAAATCCAGATGCTTCTGAATTTGATCCTTCCATTAAAGTTGATTCACCAGGTTTATTTAATTTTATTTTATTGTCTTGAATAGATGTGTTGGATAAATTATTTAAAGTTATTGGAATCAAATATTTTTGAGGAACAGCATTATTACCTTTTAAAATTGCTTTATCGATAATTTTATGGTGGCTTTTTGCAGTCTGATTCGAATTATTCACTTCATTAGGAGAGAAAGAATCAACTAGTTTTTGTGATTTGGATATAGACTTATCTTCAAGTAGCTTACCGTTATTCCTTTTACCAGTAGTGGTTAAAGAACCATCCGTTTGTTGCAATCTGCCTGTACCAGGTTCTACTGTTAATGAATCGTTCTCAGTTTTGACTTTTTTATTATTCCCCGAAATGTCAACATGCGTTGCTACAGGATTTTTATCCTGATTTTTCCATACATAAATACTTAGTCCGGTTAGAAGAAAGACTAACAGAAAAGAAACTTTTTTTAGTGAGTCATATTTCTTCTTTATACTTACTACGCTGTCTTTATCCAATTTCCGTTCAATACTATCCCATACGTTTTCCGATGGAAATTCCTCATTCCCCTCAAGTTCTTTTAAGAATAATTTTTCAATCTCATGTAAATTTTTATCCATTCGAAGAGGTTTGTTTAGCAATTTTCATATTGTTGATTACGGCTTTTCGCAAAATCACTTTTGCATCATGGAAATTAGATTTTGAAGTGCCTTCAGAAATACCCAGTTGCTTTGCTATTTCCCAATGTTTCAATCCCTCAAAAACATAAAGATTAAAAACCATTCTATACATAGGAGATAAAGCCTGTACAATTTTCAATAATTCTTTTTTACCCAATTGGCTTATTACGTCTTCATTATCTATAACCTCAATACCCGAAAAATCCTCCACAGTTCTAATTACTGCAAGCATATTTGATCTTGATCTGTAATTCGCAATAGCCGCATATACCATAATCTTTCTTATCCACCCTTCAAAAGAACCCGCGAATTTGAACGTGTGCAAAGATTTAAAAACCTGCACAAATCCATCCTGAAGAATATCTTCCGCTTCTTCCCTACATTTGGAATACCTCATGCAAACGCCAAGCATCTTTGGCGCAAATTGCTCATACAAAGTTGATTGGGAATATCTATCCCCATTCATACAGGCTTGTATCAAGTCTTTAGTTTGCTCCAAAAATTTAATCTGGTTTATTTTAATAGTAGTATCATTCATTTGAAATGGTTGGGTTGAAAAATCGTATCAGTAATAAAATTTTTCAACCCCAAAACTCAAACTACATTCTGAAGCAATTTTGAAGATGTTTTTTTTTAAAATACTCAATTAATTCTCCATTAGCCACCCAACCACCTACTGAAATATCACTACATACTAAATAATAGCAATCTCTAATAATCTTTTATCCGCAAAAAAGTTATATGAATAAAATGCCATTTTTTAAGAATGTTTTACCGGTCGCTTTTTCGATATTGCTCTTTTTTGCCACCCTGGTTACAAAAGCACAAAATGGTTATACTGTTTCCGGTAAAGTAACTGAGGCCACCGGCAGGCCACTGGAGAATGCCACCGTACATTTAAAAGGCAGCGGATTCAGTACTTTAACTAAGATAGATGGTTCCTTCAGATTGCATACAGACAGATGGTATGATAGCCTGGAAGTTACCAATGTCGGTTTTGAAAATCATATGATTGCTCTGAAAAAAGGAAGTTCTGTGAATTTGAAAGTGAGCATGGAAAATAAGACGGGCATTTTGGAATCAGTTGTGATAGGATTTTCTAAAAAACCAGGAAAATCTTTTATGGAGAAAGTTATAGAACACAAAAATGAAAATAACCCTTCCCGTTTTCGAAGTTATAGTTACCAGCGTTATACCCGTAACGAACTGGATATTGACAAAATTGATTTTCGAAAATCTAAAGGCAGTGGCTTAAAAAGTTTGATGCTAAAAACCTATGGTGGTCTGGATAGTAGCGCAATCGATGATAATCAACTTCCCATTTATTTTGAAGAAAGTCTCGCCAATAATTACCACTCCGCTTCCCCAAATATTGAAAGAGAAAACATTATTGCAAAAAAGAACCTGGGGTTAAAAACGGATGAAGTGTTGAGCAGATTCAATAAATTTTATTTTCATTTTAATGTGTATGATGAGTGGATTCCGGTCTTTGATCAAACATATGTAAGTCCGCTTAACAGCAATGCATTTAATTACTATAAATATTTCCAGGGTGATACTACTGTAGATGCCGGTGATACAATTGTGCAAATTCGTTTTGTTCCATTGCGTGATTATGAAAGAGCCTTCAGCGGCGTTTTATGGATCAACCAAAATAATTTTGCCATCGAATCTGTTGAGATGCACCTAAATAAAACCGCCAATATTAATTTTGTAAAAGACATCATGTATAGTGAGGATTATACACAAATTATTGACAGTGCTTCAGACAATATGGTGTATATGCCTTATAAATACTCATCAACGGTAAAGTTTGAGGGTGGGCTTGCTTTATTGGGCGTTCCTGTTCCGGCATCAAATAACAGTATGCAATTCTCAATAAGAAACACCACCGTGACAGACAAAATAAAATTAAACCTCGGAGACCCCGGAACGATTGCTCTGCAATTGATAAACAAAGAAAAAACGACAAATTGGACCAAATCAGAATCCTTTTGGCAAAATAATCGTCCGGATTCGCTTACGGTGCATGAAAAAAATATTTATAAAATGGTTGACTCTTTGAAACAGAACAACCATTTCCAAAGAGATATAAAGTTGGTTGCATTTGCCGGCACCGGATATTGGGATTTTGGCACCCAGCTTCGTATTGGGCCCTACTCTTCTTTTTTAAGCACGAACTCATTGGAAGGATGGCGCTTCAGACTTGGCTTTTGGACAATGCCAGGCATTAGCAAAAAAGTGAACCTTTTTGGATACGGAGCTTATGGAACCAAAGATCAAAAAATAAAGGGGATGCTGGGGTTGAAATATGTATGGAATGAAGCAAAGTGGTCTAAAACAACCCTAAGTTATGGAAGCGATTATGATTTTATTATAGACAATGATGATGAACTGGATAAAGACAATCTCATTAATTCTTTTCTAAGAAAGAAAATTCCTTATTCGCGAATGTATGTGAAACAGGGAATGTTGAAACATGAACAATATCTTTCACAAAACTTTTCAGCCAAAGCTGTTCTAAGTTACAAGCAAATTGACCCTGTTTTTGATTTTCAATACAGGCCTATTAATCCGGCGCTTGATAAACCTTACGACAATGTGTTTGAAAAGATATTGCCCGTTACTTCAGCCACGATCGGGATACGGTATGCACATAATGAGCGGACCAAAATTCTTAATTATGACAATATTCGCCTGGGTTCCTATTCCCCTATTATTACAGCCAAATACACCTATAGCTTTGAATATAAAAAAGCGCTGTTTGACTTTCACGCAATAGATTTAAGTATAGAACAACGCTTACGCCTTCCACCTAAAATGATGGTTTTCTACAAAATAGAAGCAGGAAAAACATTCGGTACACTACCCTATCTTTTACTGAATATTCCAGCGGGTAATGAATATTATGTGTCCAGTAAATATCAATTCAACACAATGGCTCCTTATGAGTTTGCCGCCGATAAGTATCTAAGCCTGCATACGCGTTTTTACCTGGGAGGTTTATTGTTTGATAATATTCCATTGGTGCGGAAATGGGGCTGGCGCGAACGGTTCTCCTTCAACTCCTTTTGGGGCGGAATGAGCCAGGCAAACCAGGATTATAATAAGAACTCAAATTTCAATATAACAGGAAAAGTTCCATTTATGGAGGCCAGTGTCGGCATCGAGAATATTTTTCATGTAATATCTGTTGAATATTATAGAAGACTGAATTATCTGAATAATCCTTATGCAAGAAAGGATGGCATTTACCTCGGACTTACGTTAACTTTTTAAATTCATTATCATGAAAAACCTCTTTTTTCTTTCTTTAATTCTGATAACGACTGTGCAAAAATCGTTTTCACAAAATAATCCTGACCAAGTCGTTGGCCGATGGATGAGTACTGAAAGCAACCTTGAAGTAGAAATATATAAAGTGGGTAGCGACTATAAGGCAAGAGTGGTTTGGTTTGATAATAGTGATGACAAAACCAGTCCAATGAATATGCGGTGCGACAGGAAAAACCCTGATGAAAATTCGCGTACAAGAAAAATTATTGGAATGGAAGTAATGCATGGGCTGGTTTACAATCAAATCGATAATGCATGGGAAGATGGGAGGATTTATGACCCAAGCAGCGGCAAAGACTGGAACGCAAAAGCATGTTTTACAAAATCCGGGCTTTTAAAAGTACGAGGCTATTGGGGCTTCCAATTATTGGGGAAAGACCTTTTATTTAGAAAAATATTGCCCGTTAATTATTTAACCACTAATAAATGAATCAACAATTTCAAGATTATATTTCTTCTCATGGCGACTTAATACAAATGGTATTATTCGTCAGTCTGTTTATTATTAGCTGGAATATTGAAAATTTATATGGGGTCATTTTTAAGTATAAAAAATGGAAACACGCTTTCGTAAATGCTCCGTTTATCTTTACAAATTTGCCCGGTATGTTCCTTTTAGGGCTCGCCTTTGTAGGGGTTATTAAATGGACATCGTTGAACAATTTCGGAGTTTTATATTTTTTCAATTTTGAAAAACATCCTCTTTTACTTTTTCTGACAACCTTTCTTTTGCTTGATTTAGGCGAATATATTTATCATCGGGTCATGCATAAAGTCAAAACCCTTTGGAGGTTTCATGTGGTTCATCACTCTGATACAATTCTTGATATTTCCACTACATTAAGAGAACATCCGGGAGAAAATATTATCAGGCTATCATTTACATTGCTTTGGGTTTTCCTGAGCGGAGCAGTATTCTGGGCTTTTATATTAAGGCAAATCATCCAGGTATTTACGACCATGTTTGCACATATGAACTATCGTTTACCGGAGAAACTGAATACGGTTATCGGGCTTGTTTTTATAACCCCCAATATGCACCAGGTACATCACCATTATAAACAACCCTATACAGACAGCAATTATGGGGATGTATTGAGCATTTGGGACAGATTTTTTTGTACCTTAAAAAAATTACCGGCAAATGAATTGGTCTTTGGAATAGACACACACATGGAGAATGAAAAAAATGGGAAATTTGAATCTCTTTTCAAAATTCCTTTTGAAAGATAGATCAAAAAATAACCTTGATACTTAAAAATATGCATCAATGATTCATCCATGTTTGAACAGCTAAAAAATCTTGATCGCGAAATATTGCTATTTATTAATAGCCACCACAATTCATTTTTTGACAGTGTCATGTGGTTTGCCAGTGATAAAACAAGCTGGGTTCCCTTGTATTTTTTTTTATGTATTCTTTTAATCTGGAAATACAAACAGCGTGCATGGCTAATGGTTCTTTTGATTATTCCACTGATTGTTGCAAGTGACATGTTTACCTCTGAAATTCTTAAACCATTGACAGGCCGGCTAAGGCCAAGTCATCAGCCAGGGTTGGGAAACTTGTTGCATTATGTGAATAATTACAGAGGTGGAATTTTCAGTTTCCCTTCCTCACATGCTGCCAATTCATTTGCATTGATAACGTATCTCTGTTTAATTACTGCAAAGCAAATAAAATGGCTTCTATATTTACTTATTCCGTTTGCGGTATTAGTATCCTATAGCAGAATGTATCTTGGAGTTCATTATCCTTCCGATGTTTTGGTTGGCACAATTATAGGCGTATTGCTGGGATGGATCTTTTATAAAATTTATTTCAGACTTAGTAATTCATTAAAAAAAACAATAGTGGCTAATGGCTATAAAAGGTTTTTGAAATAGTCTTTATTAAAAAACAGATTTCCTTCAGTTTCAGATTATAAATTTACTGCTGATCATCACTAAAGCACCTTTTTAAAACTTGAATATTATGTATTTTAAAAAATCATTTCCAGTTATAGCTTCAATAACGCTAAGTCTTTTTCTTATAAATTGCAGTAGCAATAATTCCCAAAAAAATAAAGAACAACAATCTAGTCCACAGGATTCTTTACAACCAACGAATACTGTTACATCTGCTATGCATTCGACTTTACCGCCAGGCACAATAGCTTTAGACAAATTACCTAAAGGTGTAAAAGAATTTACCGAAAAGTTTTATCCGGGTTATAAGATACTACATGCCGCATCCGATCCATTATGTGGTGGAGGGGATGCCATTGATGTTTCTATTGAGAAGAAAAATTCACCGAATTTTTCATTGATCTTTAAACCTGATGGCAGTTTCGTGCAACAAGAACAGGACGTTCCTTTAAATAACGCGCCGGGCAAAATAAAAGATGTTTTAAAAGCTAAATATGCTGATTATGCGGTAGGTAATCAAATTGAAAGATTGATACTGGCTGATAAGACTGAACAGTATCTTGTCGATTTGACTAAGGGTACCATTTCAAAAGAAGTTATTTTTGATAATAACGGGACTGTTGTCTGTGAAAATTAAAATGTTTTTAATATCATATATAGCTTAATAATCTTTATGCAAGAAAAGATGGAATTTTGCCCGGACTTACGTTAACTTTTAAATTTTATAACCATGAAAAATCTTATTTTTCTTTCTCTTATAATGACAACGTGTGTCGAAAAATCATTTTCGCAGAACAACTCTGACCAGATCGTTGGCCGATGGATGAGTCTCGAAAATAACCTCCAAGTGGAAATATTTAAAGTGGGTGATAGCTACAGCGGAAAAGTTGTTTGGATAGATGACAGTGATGATAAAAGCAGACCAATGAATACGAGATTTGATTTCAGGAACCCTGATGAAACCTTACGCCAAAGAAAGATTATTGGCTTAGTTGTTATGCACGGACTTATTTATAATAATTCAAATAATGCCTGGGAGAATGGTAAAATATATGATCCGCATGTTGGAAAATACTGGAATGCAAAGGTGTCCTTCCTAAAAAGCGGTCTTTTGAAGGTTCATGGGTATTGGGGCTTTCAAATATTGGGAAAGGACCTATTATTCAGGCAGATATTGCCTCTTAAATTTTTAACGACTAATAAATGAATGGAATCGATTTAACTAAGGGCACGATTTCTAAAGAGGTCATTTTTGATAACATCGGGACTGTTATTTATGAAAATTAAAATGCTATTTAAAATTTCGGGTACAACTTTTGAAACAGAAAATAAAAATCACATACTTAATTGCTGAGTACTATCAGGTTAACGTCTTCTAATAAAATCCACAGCCTCTTTTAATATGACAAACATCCATTTTCTTTTTTTTATTTTATTACTGATGGTTAAAAATCCGGAACCCAATGCCCGACTACTCGATTCCCATAATGATCGTGTATTGAATACAAATAATAATGCAGAAGCAATTATCGGAAGATGGATGACACTAGAAAATAATCTTGAAGTGCAGGTTTACAAAAAGGATAATAATTATCTGGCAAAAATTATCTGGTTCAAAATGGACGACAATACAGTATCAATAAACACAATATTGGACGAAAAAAATCCTAATCCTGATCTCCGAAAAAGAAAATGGCTTGGGATGGAGGTTTTACGCAACTTGAAATACAATGAAAAAGACAATGAATGGGAAGGTGGAATCATTTATGATGCGAAGCATGGAAGAGAATGGGATTCAATAGTCTGGATAAATAGTCAGGGATTACTAAAAGTGAAAGGTTATTGGGTTTTCAGGTGGATAAGCCAAACGTTGACTTTTAAAAAAGTGGTGTAAACCGGTTTGCTAAAATTTCTTTTTAGTAAACTGTCCTTTTACTTTTTACGTGAATAATTTTGTAGAGCACTGGACCAGTTGTTATGATTACAAGAAAAATTACAATCACAAACAAATGTTGCTTTAGATCAAATCCAAAGTTATTCAGGAATAATTTTTCAAGATAATGACCCGCCATCAACACAGTGAAAAACAAGGCGGTTCTGCCCAAAATATTGTAGCGCAGAAAGCTCTTCTTATATCCATCTTTACAATGCCGGCTACTACCGGAGCAAACGTTCGCAGTATAGGCAAAAACCTGGCTAACACTATAGCGATACCGCCATGCTTATCATAAAATTCCTTCGCCTGGTAAAGATGTTTTTTCTTAAACAGCCAGGTATCTTTCTGTTTAAAAAGTATTGGAGCGGTTTTAAAGCCAAACCAATACCCTAATTCGTTTCCTATCACTATGAGACCGAAATATCTCTCTTGTTCTCATTTTCCTCTTTTAGAGTTGATCAATAATTTGAAGAAACAAGACTTTCCAGTAAGAAGGATTGTAATTCATATCTTGTTTGCCGAAACGGACGATGATTATATTTTTTGATGGATATACATAAATATATTGCCCATACAGTCCGGCGGCATAATAGCTTTTATACTTTTCTGGTCCGGCAAGCCAGTTGTATTGAAAATTAAATTTGCCTCCGTCCGCTGTATCTGGTTGCGTAGCCTCCTTGACCCACTGAGAAGATAAAATCTGCTTTCCATTCCAATTGCCATTATTTAAGAACAGCCTGCCCAGCTTGGCAAAATCGTGTGTAGTCGCATTTAAACAACAAAATGCTTTTTCAATTGCAGAATCAGTTTTATTATCAGTATTCCAAAAAGCGTCATGCTCCATTCCTAATGGCTTCCATAATTTTTCCTGTAAATAATGTGACAAAGTCTGATGCGTTGCCCTTTCGATTATTAACCCTAACAACTGATAATTTTCACTTGCGTAGTTAAAATGCAATCCAGGAGGTTCTTCTATTTTTGATTCCAGCAATTTTTCTCTCAATGTTGTAGTGTAATAAAATTGTGCGTTATCAGAATTGGGACTGAACCGTTGCTTCGAAAATTGAATACCTGAGGTATGTTTTAATAAATTCTCGATAGTTATTTGTTTAAAACGATTGTCAGTAAACTCCGGGATAAAATCAGTTATTGGTTCATGCACACTTTTAATTTTGCCTCCCTGAATGGCCATGCCGATTAATGTAGAAACAAATGATTTAGCTACTGAAAAGCTGGACAATGTAATGCTATCATTGTATTTAGGAGCATAATACTCATATAATATTGTATCATTTCTCACTATCATAAAAGAAAGAGTGTTGTGTAGTTTAACCATGCTTTCTAATTCCACTCCATTTGGGTCAATATTGCGGTCATCCACTTTTATCACTTCGCCTACGTTATTTTTTCCGCTTGCATTTGCAAAATAAAAAGGGTTGCTCCCTTTTTCAATTATCCTTCTTGGGAAGAGCTTTGCATTCTTTTCTTTTGGAATATTATATTCTAAAGGCCGTATTAGTTTACAGGAAATCAGGCAAATTGATATTAATAAAAAGATTTTGAAAGTCATTATTTTTAGTACTTAATATTTAAAAATGAATTTGAAAGCAATAATAAAGAATATTTATGATCCTTCACTTCATCAATCGAATACTCCATTACTTTTTACGGGAAAGAATTTTATAAAGCACAGGACCAGTCGTTATGATTACAAGAAAAATTACAATTACAAACAAATGTTGCTTCAGATCAAATCCAAAGTTATTCAGGAATAATTTTTCAAGATAATGACCCGCCATCAACACAGTGAAAACCCAGGCGGTACTGCCCAAAATATTGTAGCGCAGAAAGCTCTTCTTATCCATCTTCACAATGCCGGCTACTACCGGAGCAAACGTTCGAAGTATAGGCAAAAACCTGGCTAATACTATAGCGATACCGCCATGTTTATCATAAAACTCTTTCGCCTGGTAAAGATGTTTTTTCTTAAACAGCCAGGTATCTTTCCGTTTAAAAAGTATTGGACCGGTTTTAAAGCCAAACCAATACCCTAATTCGTTGCCTATCACACCTGCCAATGAAATCAAAACAAATAATACCATCACTTCTAAAAAATCGTTTCCCAACCCGCCGGGTATAAGACTTCCGATAAGCATTTTACTATAGATTCCGGAAACAAATAAAAGGCTGTCTCCCGGTAAAAAGAATCCAACCATTAATCCTGTTTCAGCAAAAATGATGAAAAGTACAATCCATATTCCTCCATGAT
>JBBSSE010000029.1:0-13490 GCA_038242375.1 Chitinophagales bacterium | reverse complement strand
GATGCGGCATTTTTAAATTTACCTTTTAATATTTTTAAGTATTTACTTCTGTCATGACTTTAATAATTATCTTAATTTTGAAGGATGAATTTTAGCCAGATACCAAAGCACCAACTTTCAAAATCTACTTTTATGTATGGAGTTCAGTGTGCCAAAAGAGTTTGGCTAAATAAGAATTTACCAAAAGAAAGAGATATTCAAACTGCCTTTCAAACAAGAATTTTTCAACAGGGCACTGATGTTGGTTTACTTGCCCGGCAACTATTTCCGGGAGGCATTAATGCTGAACCGGAAAATTATTATTCCTACCAAAAATCAGTAGCAGATACGATGCGATATGTCAGAAGCGGTCATCAGATCATTTACGAACCAGCTTTTCAATTTGATGGAATTCTTTGTGCATTGGATTTATTGGTTAAGATCAATTCCAAATGGTATGCCTTCGAAGTTAAAAGTACGAATGGAGTTAAAAACGCGCATATTTTTGATGCAGCTTTGCAGTATTATGTGATCACAAATAGCGGGATAAACCTGGAAGATTTTAGTATCATTCATCTGAATAAAAACTATATCCGGCAAGGTGATCTGGATATTCAGCAATTATTTCAATCTGTTTCTGTTTTGAAAGAAGTGCAGGAATTAAATCCGTTTATCTCTTCAAAATCAATCGAACTTTTGGATGTTTTATCCAAAAATATACCACCCGATATTGGGGTAGGAGACCATTGTAATATCCCTTACCCTTGCGACTTTCAACAGTTTTGCAATAAAGGATTGTCTCCTTCTGAAAAAGGGTCTGAGGAAATTATTATTGATAAAAATAAACATGCCTCATTTGCAAATAATTTAGAATATCCTGTTCGTTATTTATCTATCCAAACATGGAGTAGTGCCATACCTCTCTTTGATGGTCACTCCCCATACAAACAATTTTGTTTTCAGTTTTCAATTCATACACAAGAAACTCCCGGAGCAGCACTTGCACATTTCCAATTTCTTGAAGAAGGAATGAATGCACAACAAAAGAAACTCATTGATAATTTAATAGAAGCAGCAGGTGAGAAGGGTAGTATCGTTATTCATAGTGGTTCATTTATAAAATACCATCTTCAGGAATTAAAAAAGTCATTTGGCTATCTCGATAAAGCAATCAGTTCTGTGCAAAAAAGAATCGTTGAATTGTCAGATCCTTTTCGGGTAGATTTTAAAATCGAAGAAGTGTTGAAAGATCAAACTTTTGCCTTCCACGGTTTAGTGAATGAACAAATTCCGGCAGGATTTTCAATTTTAGATTCCTCTTCGGCTGCTGCTGCTTATTTTAATTTACGGGATGAAAATGATCTGAATAAAATGCCAGCAGTCAGAAAGGCTTTAATAGATTATAGTGAAAAAAGTTCTTTTGGTATGGCGAAACTCGTAAGTTATTTATCGGCTAAAGCTATTTAACCGGTTAAACCTTTTGTTAACCGAAGCGCACCTCGTGGGTTTCACACCATTCTTCCTTTAATATCGAGTAAAGGTAAAGATCAATAAAGTGGCCGTTTACAAATTCTGCCTGACGTAAAATTCCTTCTTTTACAAAATTTAATTTTTCAGGAATAGCCTGACTTCGAACGTTCTCAACTGCTGCTTTTATTTCAATCCTTCGTAACCCCAACTCCTGAAATCCATATGTGAGAAGTACTTTGCAGGATTTGATGATAATGCCTTTTCCTTCCGCCTTTTTGGTAAGCCAGTAGCCGATAGCAGCATTTTTATTTTGGAGATTTAGGTGATGTAAACCAATCCGTCCTACAACTATTTCATCCAGTTTAATGACAAAGCTCACTTCTTTTCCTTGAAGGTGTAAAAATTTACAACTTTCAATATAATTTTTAAAATCATCTTTTGATTGCATGCTATCCACCCAGGATAGAAATTTTGAAAGATGCTTTCTATTTTGATCTACAGCATAGAATAAATCTTCAGCATGTTTTTGGGCTGCTAATTCAAGCCTTAAGTTTTCCTGAATGGTAATAATCATTTTCTGATTTTAATTATTAATTTTTTCTTCGCCGGATTTATTTGTATTGTTTTTTTGTACGGATTGAATCGCCAAAGTTTTGAAAATTTGTGATGAAGAAACAAAGCTTTATAAATCAAATTTAATGAAAAAGAGAATTTATAGATACAAATAATCGTAAACATTTTATTATTAAAGTTCCGGCTCACAATGGAAATTATTTTTCAATAACAGGTTCTGAACAAATATTGATCAGGTTAAATAAAAGTTTTTTATTATTGCAGTAAATAACTGAAAACCAAAATGTTGTTTAACTGCTTTATTTTAAAATGGAAATTATAAACAGGCCATATCATTTTTACTTAATCATTTATGGTGGAAATTCACTCACCAAAAAAATTGTTGAAGGAGTAATTCCGGTGCAGGAGGAATGTGAAAAAGTAATCTCGGAAATAGATCATCAATACGCCCGTTTAAAAAAGGATCTGCTTCAAAATCCAAACCGCTACATGATCCTGAATTATAGCACAGGCCTATATCTTGGAGAGGAAGAAATGCAGGCATTAAGATCTAAATTCTCAAGTGCGATCATAATTTCTAAAACAGAACCTGGTGATATTTATATCAATTTCGAAAAAAAATCGCAGTTTGTTTACAAATATTTAGTTTCCCAATGGCTTCGGTTAAATACCCTGGTATAAAAATAAATACGCGGAAATAGAGTTGAAGTTTGCACATTCTTTGTTTTTAGAAAGGTTTTAAGCTCTCGTTCAAACCGTTTTTATTTTTTTTAATCTGATTTGAATTCCTGTGGTATTTTAATATTTCTATCTTGGTAATCCCTTACTTATTTTCTGTTCTCCCTGCATAATGAAAAATATCCTTATTATAAAAGCGGATTGAAATTTGAGAGAGTTTGTTTTTGTCTTTAGAAACTATTTATTTAATGGGTTTCAGAAATTTTTTTAGATTTTTTTTGGAAACCTTTAACGCCATTTAAACTATTTTATTAAGGTAAGTAGTTGGTATAAGTCTAATTTAGCCGGCTTATTAAAAAGCCGCGAGGATTCGTATTAAGATTAAAAATTTCAAATGATAATAAAAACTACTCCCAAAATTCTTGCTTTCTTCTCTATATGTTTAGCTGCAGGGCTTTTTTCCTGCGGAAATAAAACGGATAAGGCAGGAGCGGGAATGGCACCTCCACCCGTAAAACAATATGAGGTTTTGGAAATTGAACCTCAAAAATTTGTTGCCTAT
The DNA here is from genome assembly GCA_038242375.1 of Chitinophagales bacterium. GTDB lineage: Bacteria > Bacteroidota > Bacteroidia > Chitinophagales > Chitinophagaceae > Ginsengibacter. The sequence continues at coordinate 10,228 of JBBSSE010000029.1, read as the reverse complement.
ACAGATTTTCCTGCAACGATAGAAGGCGAACAAAATGTAGAAATTCGTCCGAAAATTGATGGTTATATTGAAAAAATATATGTAGATGAAGGACAAGCCGTGCGGAAAGGACAAGTACTTTTTAAAATAAGTGCTCCTCAATACGAGCAGGAAGTTCGTACAGCCAAGGCGAATATTCAAATTGCCCAGGCGAATGTAAATGCTGCAGAAATGGAGGTAAATAAAGTTCGGCCATTAGTAGAGAAAAATATTATCAGTAAATATGAACTGGAAACGACTGAATTTAATCTTCAGTCCAAACAAGCCGCTCTCGCCCAGGCAAGAGCTACATTGTCAAACGCCAATACCAATATTGGCTATACTTCGGTAACCAGTCCCGTAAATGGAGTGGTAGGCTCTCTTCCTTATAAAATAGGAAGCCTCGTAAACAGTAATACTGCTTCACCATTAACAACAGTTTCAAATATTAATAAAATTTACGCTTATTTTTCAATCAATGAAAAGGCAGCACTGGAATTCGCAAAGGATACAAAAGGTGCGACAAGCCAGGCGAGATTAGCGACCATGCCGCCGGTATCTCTAATATTGGCAAATGGTTCCGTGTTTTCTCAAAAAGGAAAAGTTGAAGCAACAAGTGGAATGATTGATACAGAAACAGGATCACTGAGTGTGAGGGCAACATTTCCGAATCCGGGTAATTTAATTCGCAGTGGAAGTAGTGGTTTGGTAAGAATTCCCACCACCCTCGATCATGCTTTACTTGTGCCTCAAAGATCAACGTATGAAATTCAGGGGAAAAAATTTGTGTTTGTTGTAGGTGATTCGGGCAAAGTAAAAAGTACTCAAATTAAGATCAGGGAGAATAGCAACGGGCAATTATTTGTAGTCGAAAAGGGTTTGAAAACCGGAGATCTTATTGTTTTGGAAGGTGTTGCAACACTTCGTGAAGGAGAAACAATTAAACCTGTAAAAGCCAATACAGATTCTCTTTTTAATAAATTGAATTCAAAATTACCCTCTGATTCAGTTAACCCGTCAGAAGATAAAGATTTATAAAAAATATCCATGAAATATAAAGATTGCCATACGAAAATACTATCTGTCTTAACGATTATATGTCTTACTTTTTTTGTTAGCTCCTGTGCTAAAAAAATTGTTTTTCAGCCTTCGGTAATCGTTCCGGCTGCTACCGGAAAAGTGAAAATAAAGAAAGATGATAATAATAATTATTCGATCAATTTGAATGTTGAAAATCTTGCTGACGCGAATCGACTGACGCCACCACAGAATATGTATATCGTGTGGATCATGACCAAAGAAAGCGGCGTTAAAAATATTGGTCAGATAAAATCATCTTCAGGGTTTCTATCCGGCAAAATGAAGGCTTCATTGCAGGCAGTGAGTCCTTTTAAGCCAACGAGAATTTTTATCACAGCGGAGAAAAATATGGATATTCTTTATCCGGGAAACCAGGAAGTGTTGACGACACGGAATTTTTAAAGGTTGAATAAAAGGTGTTCTGGAAAGGGGATTAAATCCCGTTCGCAGTATACCAAATGGTGTTTGTTTTTTTAGGCATTTATTCTATTTGTAAATGCTTTCCAAATTTCTAATATAAAATTATGTTTGATCGCTTTATACAACGGCCGGTATTATCAACGGTTATTTCTATAATCATTGTAATTCTTGGGGTATTGGGTTTAACATCCTTACCGGTTTCGCAATATCCGGAAATTGCTCCGCCTACGGTAGTTGTATCCGCTTCCTACCAGGGTGCTAATGCTGAGGTCGTGTTGAATAGTGTGGTGGTGCCTTTGGAAGAGCAAATCAATGGAGTTGAAGACATGGCGTACATGACCTCTTCTGCCGGAAATGATGGAAGTGCACGGATAACGATTACATTTAAACTAGGCACTGATCCGGATCTTGCCGCTGTAAACGTGCAAAATAGGGTGGCACGTGCTACTCCTTTATTACCCTCGGAGGTAACAAGATCAGGTGTTACTACTGCCAAACGTCAGAGTAGTAACCTTGTGATTTTTACGCTATACAGTGATAATCCAAATTATGATCAGACTTTTCTGCAAAATTATGCAGAGATAAACCTTGTACCACAGATAAAAAGAGTTCCAGGCGTGGGGGAAGCCTCTGCTTTTGGCAGGATGGATTACAGTATGCGTATTTGGCTGAAACCTGATGTTATGGCCAGTTATGGTTTGGTGCCAAATGATGTTAGCATAGCCCTTGCTGAACAAAATATAGAAGCAGCACCCGGCCAATTTGGCGAACAGGCTAATCAATCTTTTCAATACACTATAAAGTATAAAGGGCGTTTAAAAAACGCAACAGAATTTGAAAATATTATTATTAAATCAACCGGAAACGGTCAATTACTCAGATTAAAAGATATTGCAAGAATCGAACTCGGTGCAATGAATTATTCTACATCCTCCACCACCAATGGAATGCCTTCTATTGGTGTTGCAATCAGTCAGACTGCAGGTTCTAACGCAAAAGAAGTGATTGAAGGAAGTTTGAAGGTTCTTGATGAAGGATCAAAATCCTTTCCTCCCGGCGTTAGTTATACGAATTTGATAAACGTAAATGACTTTCTCGATGCGAGTATTAATAAAGTGGTTACTACATTAATTGAAGCATTTATTTTGGTGTTCCTGGTTGTATTCTTATTTCTTCAGGATTTTCGTTCTACGTTAATCCCGGCTATAGCCGTGCCGGTAGCTATTATTGGAACTTTCTTTTTCCTTGGATTATTTGGGTTCACCATTAATCTTTTAACGCTCTTTGCCCTGTTACTTGCTATTGGTATTGTGGTTGATGATGCCATCGTCGTCGTGGAAGCTGTACATGCCAAGTTAGATCAGGGGTATACAAGTGCTTTGAAAGCTTCCCGGGATGCGATGAGTGAGATTACCGGTGCCATCATTTCGATCACATTGGTCATGGCGGCTGTATTCCTTCCGGTTACTTTTATTGGAGGATCTGCGGGAGTTTTTTATAAACAATTTGGTATTACGCTGGCTATCGCTATTATTCTATCAGCAATTAATGCTTTAACCTTAAGTCCCGCTTTGTGTGCCATTTTTCTAAAACCGCATAAAGATGAAAAGGGGAAAAAGAAATCTTTATTAAAACGGTTTTATATTTCATTTAATACAGCTTTTGAAGCAACAACCTACCGCTATAAAAAAGCTGTTGGGTTTTTATTCAGAAGACATTGGATCGTTTGGTCGGCTATTATAGTATTTGCCGGCTTGTTTTATTTTTTATTAAAAACAACTCCCTCTACATTTGTACCAGATGAAGATATGGGAGTGGTGATGGCTGATATCGCGTTACCACCGTCAGCATCGAAAGAGCGCACGGAAGAAATTGCTAATCAGGTACAGGCATTGGCTGAGAAAATACCGGAAGTCCAAAATATCTTAAAGGTAGTTGGAACAGGAATGATCAGCGGATCGGGAAGTAATTACGCCATGATAATAATGAAATTAAAACCCTGGGATGAACGGAAGGGAAAAGGACAGGATGTGAAATCGATTATAGGAAAAATGTTTGGAGCCGTTAGTACTATTCGGGATGCAAAAATTATTTTCTTTGCCCCACCAAGTATTTCAGGTTTTGGGATCTCAGGTGGCTTCTCATTTGAATTGCAGGATAAAAGTGGAAAGGATATCGCCATCTTTTCGAAGGTTGGAAATGATTTCCTGGCCGCTTTAAATCAGAGGCCGGAAATTCAATATGCATCTACTTCTTTCAATCCAAATTTCCCTCAATACCAGATTGATGTAAATGTAGCTAAGGTAAAAGAAGCCGGATTATCTGTTAATGATATTCTGAATACTATTCAAGGATATTATGGTGGTGTATATGCTTCGAACTTTAACCAGTTTGGAAAACAATATAGGGTCATGTACCAGGCAGACCCTGAATTCAGGGCAAACCCGGAGAGTTTGAATAATGTCTATGTCCGGAATAATAAAGGGACCATGGCGCCGGTTACAGGTTTTATTACGCTCGAAAAAGTATATGGTCCGCAGTCGATTTCCCGTTTTAACCTGTTCACTTCTATGAGTGTTACCGGATCGCCCAATCCCGGGTACAGTTCGGGCGATGCCATTAAAGCAGTTCAGGAAGTTGCAGCGCAAACGCTCCCGGTAGGATATGGTTATGAATATTCCGGCCTTACAAGGGAAGAATTGGCTTCCGGTGGCCAGACCTTTTTTATATTCCTTCTTGTAATCCTCTTTGTGTACCTTTTATTAAGTGCACAGTATGAAAGTTATTTACTGCCATTTGCTATATTATTATCATTGCCCGTAGGGCTTGCCGGGGCATTTATTTTCGCGAATATTTTTGGCGTAACAGATAATATTTATCTGCAAATCACCCTCATCATGTTGGTCGGGCTCTTAGCTAAAAATGCCATCTTAATTGTAGAGTTTGCACTCGACCGAAGGCGGATGGGAATGCCTCTCGTGCAAGCGGCTATTGAAGGAGCCGAAGCACGTTTCAGGCCGATTTTGATGACTTCCTTTGCATTTATTTTTGGTGTTATGCCGCTGATGTTTTCATCAGGCGCGGGAGCGAATGGTAACCGTTCTATTGGAACCGGCGCGGTAGGAGGAATGGTGATAGGAACCATTTTAGGAGTATTTATTATTCCTGTTTTGTTTATTATATTTCAAAGTCTTCAGGAAAAAATGAGTGGACGTGTTCACGCAAAAGATCCTGAATTTCATAAATGAGTTTTATAAAAATAAAGTATGCACAAAAAGTTTTTTAACTATTTTCTCTTTGTCACTTTGGTGGGATTGTTTTTTTCATCCTGTGCGGTAACCAAACAATATGAGACACCCGTGGTGGCTGTAGATAGTTTGTACAGAGATGTTTCTTCGTCAGATACAAATACAATTGCTCAACTGAAGTGGAGTGAATACTTTTCAGATGTATATCTCAAAGATTTAATTGAAAAAGGCATTTCCGGAAATTTGGATCTGAAGGTAGCCATGGAACGCATCACGCAGTCTAATGCATACTTTGATCAAAGCGGAGCTGCTTTTTTGCCTACTTTAAATGCGAATGCGGGCGTAAGCGCTAACCGGTTATCTGATGTTCAAAATCCGCCGAAAAGAAATGTGATGCAATACCAGTTTGGGCTTGCATCCGGTTGGGAACTGGACATCTGGGGGAAGCTAAAAAGCAGTAAACGGGCAGCTTTTGCAAATTTATTGCAAACGGAAGCAGCTTCACGTGCTGTACAAACCAGTATTGTGGCAGGTGTGGCTAATTATTATTATTTACTCCTGGCCCTGGACAAACAATTATCCATAACACAGGAAACCGTTCGGAATTGGGACATGACTGTAGAAACACTGAAAGCCTTAAAAGAGGCAGCAAAGGTTACAGAGGCCGCAGTAGTGCAAAGTGAAGCCCAGCGTTACGCTGCACAGGTTACGATTCCTGATTTGAAACAACAGATCAAAGAAACGGAGAATGCTTTGAGTATTTTATTGGGTAATCCTCCTGCTCAAATAGTCAGAAGTTTGTTGGATGATCAAAACATAACGAAAGATTTAGATGCCGGAATACCTGCGCAGTTACTTGGTTACAGACCAGATGTGCAACAGGCTGAATATAATTTCAGGTACTTTTTTGAAATGACGAATGTGGCCAGAACGTATTTTTATCCCTCCTTAAATATTACAGGTTCTGCAGGGTTATCTGCACTCTCAATAGATAATTTGTTTAGCGGCGGAGCCTTCGCAGGGAGTATTGGTGCGGGATTATTGCAGCCAATATTGAATCAACGGTCAAATAAAACGAGGCTTACGGTAGCTGAGTCACAACAGCGGGAAGCATTGTACGATTTTAAAAGTACTCTCTTAAATGCAGGAAGAGAAGTTTCTGATGCAATTTCATCTTTCGAATTTGCCGGTCAGAAAGTTTTGATTCGTAAAAATCAACTGAATGCCCTCGAGAAATCAGTAGAATATACACAGGAACTTTTGCAAAATGGATTTGCCACATACGTGGAAATTATTACTGCCCGTCAAAGCCTTCTGCAGGCAGAACTTGGAAAAGTGAATGATAAATTACAACAATTACAATCGGAAGTGAATTTATATAGAGCGTTGGGTGGGGGATGGAAGTAGGAGGTTGAATGCCTTCGGCGTTGAATGCTTGCGCGTTGAATTGCCTTTGGCGTTGAATACTGCGTGTTGAATTGCCTTCGGCGTTGAATGGTTGAGCGTTGAATACTGCGTATTGAATACTTCGTGTTGGATGCCTTCGGCATCGAATTTGTGATTTTGAAACACGAATTTTAGGCACTAATTACACGAATTTTTCCAACTCCGAACTCTGAACTCTGAACTCCGAACTCCTAACTCCTAACTCCTAACTCCTAACTCCAATCTCCAATCTCCAATCTCTGAAATCCGAAATCCGAAATCCAAACTCCAAACTCTGAACTCCAAAATCCGAACTCCGAACTCTGAACTCCGAACTCCGAACTCCGAACTCCGAACTCCAAACTCTGAACTCCGAACTCTAAACTTCAAACTAACCATAAACTTCCGGATTCACAGGATATGGAATTCTCTTTCCTTCAAAAGCAGCAATGATGTTCTCTGCCGCAATTACGGACATTTCATTTCTTGTCTCCACAGTTGCACTGCCCATGTGAGGCAATACTGCTACGGATGACATAGATAAAAGCGGATTGTTTTTATTCATGGGTTCGGGATTCGTTACATCAAGTCCTGCCCCGAAAATGGTTTTGTTTTGTAATGCTTCGATCAGATCTTTTTCGTTGTGAATGGCTCCCCTCGACGTATTGATAAAAATTGAGTTTGGTTTCATTTGATTGAAAACAGTCTTATTAAATTTCCCCCTCGTCTCCGGATTTAGGGTGCTGTGAAGGGATAAAACATCGCTCTGCCTGATAAGTTCATCAAAGGAAACTCTTCGTGCATTTAATTCCTTTTCTGCATTTTCCTTTTGTGAACGGCTGGTATAAATTATCTCCATACCATAGGCGGCTTTACATTTTCTGGCCATTTCAAAACCAATATTCCCCATTCCGAAAATGCCCAGTGTTTTGCCTTTTATTTCTATTCCAAGATACCTCGTTGGTTCAAAAAAATTCCAGTTGCCATTTAAAATTCTTTCGTAGCCTGAAAATGCTTTCCTCGATACGGCAAGCATTAATAGGAAAGCAATATCAGATGTAGGCTCACTAAGTATCCTGGCGATATGCCCTATAGGTATTTTTAAATGGTTTGCTTCGCTGATGTCTACATTATCAAATCCCACAGAATGCAGGGAAATCACTTTTAAATGAGCGCATTTCTTCATGAATTTTGCATCCAGTTTATTAGCTCCGGCACTCAAAAGAGCATCCACGTTTTTGCAATTTTCTATTAATTCCAAAGGTGTAAGTTCTCTTTTTTCTTTCCAGATATTTAATTCAATTCCATGACTCCTTAATAATTCGATTCCGGGCGCACATATTTCTCTACTAATAAATACCTTCATATTTCTTTGTTTTTATTTCCTGAATAATTTACAGTCAGAAAAAATCTATAAATAATTCAAACCATTTTTATTCTACAATTAATTATAATAGAGGATTAACCAAAAGATATTATCAAAAACAATACCGTGGAAGAGTGGATCATTTGATTAGTTCTTACTCGTTTCCTTTTTAAATTAAAAGGAAATTTTTCTGCATAAGAAATAAGTTAAGAGAACAGCAATGCTTAGATCAGGTTAAAAGCCTGGGCGAAACTTACGATCTCGTAAAAGTTTTCAAACCCGATTTTTCTTCGGATATTTCTGCGATGAGTATCTACAGTAGCCTTTGAAATGTTGTTTTTTGCTGCAATTTCGTCAGAGCTTTTGCTTAGCGCCATTTGAATGAGAATCTCTTTTTCCCTTTTGGTGAGTGTGGCAAAGAGGTGCTGGTTTTTTTTGAGAAATATATTTTCATTAAACGCCCGTTGTATTTTAGAACCAAAAAATTGTTTCCCTGTTATGGGAATTACATAGCTGACAGAAAGTATTGGAATCCCTTTTTCATCTCTAAAAAAGATCTTGGAATTGCTTGCATACCATTTCCAGTCTTCATGTTCATTTGCCCGGATTTGTTGAAGAAAGGAAATATCCTCACCATCTTTACTATGATAGATTAACTCCATAAATTTTGTGAGATATTCATAACTATCCGGATTCAAATACGTTTTGTAATAATCCAGTCCAAGAATTTTTAGATCTTTAAGATTGGTTTGTAATATTTTAAGGCCGGATTCAGACATATGAGCGACCGAGAAATCCTGTAAATTATGAATTACGATAATTCCCGGAATTTCATTTTCATACGTGAGAATGTGGGCAATTTTGGAATCCATTTGTTCCTGAATACCTGGCGGTGCAACCCATTTAGAATTTGATAGATTCTGCAGCTTGTCCATAGGTTTAAAGTTGAATTCAGGTTCTTTTTTTAGGTTTTAATTTTAGATTTTCTTATGCAATTTAAGTGATTTTAAAATTAATTCATTTATTACGGCATTAAATTTGATTTCTGCGCATTAAATTTAAAAAGGAATTTGTCTGTTTAGTTCCTTTTTTGCTTAGTTTCCGTGAATGTAAAAATGAAAAATATCAAAACTTCCTTTAACACTTAATATTGAAAATTAATGAAAGAATTACCGGTTACGGTTAGGCGCTCCATAGAAATTGCCGGACTTTTTATTGTAGGTTTGATCATAGTTGCGGGTAAAATAGTGATTATGCCGTTGCTGACAGCACTCTATATTAGTATTGTACTGTTACCTGTTTACCGGTTTTTAGTTCGGCATAAAATACCAAACGTGGTAGCAATTGCTCTTTCCTTACTTTTATTGTTTGTAGGTGTTGGATTAATTATCTGGTTTTTTTCTGCCCAACTTAGCGGTTTAATTACTGATTTCCCCCAAATAAAGAAAAACGTGATGCTTCATATCCAATCTTTAAGTGAATGGATAAACAGAAAAGCTCATTTCTCAACAGAAAAACAACTGGAAGTATTTAATGAACAAAGTAATAATTTACTGAACAATGCGGGCAGCATGATTGGTGGTACAGTGGCTACTTTTTCTTCTGTCTTTATATTTCTGGGTCTTTTGCCTATTTATATTTTCTTAATTCTTTTTTACAGGAATTTATTAATGAGGTTTATATTTTATTGGTTTCCGGAAAAGGATTACGATCGTGTTTCGGAGGGAATCAGGGAAACGGAAAGTATCGTAAAAAGTTACCTGGTCGGCCTGTTGATTCAGATTAGTTACATTACATTTTTATTAGGCGGAATTCTTCTTCTCTTTGGAATAAAACATGCACTTTTGATCGGGGTTATTTTTGCCATTTTAAATTTGATTCCCTATATCGGTGCTCTTTTTGGAAACTTAATCGGTGTATTATTAACGCTTACATCTTCCCAGGACCTGGCACCGGTAATTACTGTTTTATTGGCGATCGCCGTTGTGCAATTTTTGGACAATAATATTTTAATGCCTAAAATTGTAGGTTCTAAGGTTAAAATAAATGCCCTTGCAAGTATAGTAGGAGTTGTAATAGGTGGAAGTCTTGCCGGAATACCGGGAATGTTCCTTTCCCTGCCAACGATTGCAATTTTAAAAATAATATGTGACCGGACAGATAATTTAAAGCAATGGGGCGTACTGCTCGGAGATGAAGTTCCCAAAAAAAATCCCATGTATCTCGCTTTGGTAAACCTTCGACGGAAGAAATCAGGGATTTCATCTAAAGAAGAGGAGATAGATGCGGAAATTCTGAAAGGAGATGAAAAAGATCAAAAATAAATTATAATGAATATAGATTGATCTTTTTTGCACCTGCGATTTCTAAAGTCGTTATGGTAAATATTTATATACGTTGAAAGACTGGCTGTTTGTTTTTCTTTTTAACTGTGTTTGCTAGATATAATTATTTTTCAAAGTAAGTAAGATTTCCTGCATAAGGATGTTGGTTAAGATTTTACAGGATTTTATGGGACTGTATCAACAATTTTGGGAAGAAGATTATTCTATTTCAGCAGATCCAATAATCTCCACATTTTTCTTCTTGTTTCTGATGCGCTGCCATTATAATTGTTAATCATAAACGCGAATGTATATTCTTCTCCATTTTTACTTTTAATAAAACCAGT
>JBBSSE010000028.1:0-13633 GCA_038242375.1 Chitinophagales bacterium | reverse complement strand
TCCTAAACTGGCAATAGCACATAAAATTACTCCGGATTTTATTTTAAAAGCGAGCATTGGAACGGGTTTTAAAGCGCCTGATTTCAGGCAACAGTTTTTAAATTTTGACAATAGCATGGTGGGTTACACCATTATTGGCGCAAGGGAATTAAGCAATGTTTTGCAGAAATTAAAAGCAAACGGACAATTTGCTTCTTCAGTAGATATTACTCCCTATTTAAACAATAAAGAACTGGTACCCGAAAAGTCTGTCGGTTTAAATATCGGCTTCGATTATACGCATAAACAGAACACCGTATTTAAGGCAAACTTCTTCCGCAACGACATAACCAACCTGATAGAATCATTCACAGTCCCATTCAGAACAATTGATAACGGAGGATTTTTTTCCTACATGAATGTGAATAAAGTATTTACGACCGGGGTGGAAACAAATTTTTCCCATCGCTTCAATAACAATTTCAACATTTCTGGTGGATACCAGTTTCTCGTAGCCAAAGACAAGGAGGTTTTGAAAAAAATTAAAAACAAGGAAATGTACCGGAGAAATCCGCTGACCAATGAAACCTCGCTTGTAACAAAAAGTGAGTATAAAGGATTATTCAACCGTAGCAAACATTCCGCGAATATGAGCCTGCGTTATTCTAATAATAAATATAATGCCTCTGCTTTTATCACAGCAAAATACCGGGGTCGCTTTGGCTACAACGGAGATGATTTCCAAAATGGAAATGCTATCCTGGATGATGACAGGGAATTCGTAAATGGTTTTGCACTTGTAAATGCCACCATTTCAAAAAAAGTTGGTTCTAAACTGGAAATACAGGGAGGAATAGAAAATATTCTTAACTACACTAATAGGCTTCAAATGCCTGGTCAATACGGCAGAAGCTTTTTTATAAATTGTAATCTCAAACTCGAAAAATAAACAATAGATGAAAACAATGAAACTAGGCCTGATGGCTTGTATTGCCCTGGTAATGGGTGTTGTATCCTGCAAAAAAGATGATGTTAAGCAACCCGAAGAAACAAAAATTATCAAGACTGACTCTATCCGCGTGAATATGAGCATGAGATCAGGACCTTATACTTTTTTTAGTTTAAAAGATAACCAGGTGGTAGCCAATAGTGATTCAAACTCCACCAAATGGGATTTTGGTATGCGCTTCGTGAACATAGTTGTTAACAGCCATGCAAGCGGCCCCGGAACAGCAGGTGTTATTACTCAAAAAGGCATTTACGACACCTATATGCAGGCACCTGAAACAGGCTATGCTTACGATACAACTGCAAATAAGTTAGCAATTGATGCCGGCACCACCACAGGTTGGTATAATTATAATGAACTTACGCATGGGTTTGATCCTAAGGCCGGAATGTTCTTTGTATTTAAAACTTCTGATAATAAGTATGCTAAACTGGAAATGTTATCTGCCCGCTATGAACCATTCCAGGGACCTTTCCCGGAATATGTTTGGTATAAATTCAGATATACCTACCAGGCAGATGGTACGACGAAATTTTAAAGCAGTATTACATTTACACCTATGGCCTTCAGAAATGGAGGCTATTTTTTTTGTACCGGCCTCAGGAGAGTACATACCATAATTAGAAAAGGAAATTATTAAAATAAAAAAAAGATAAGAATTTCTCATTATTTAAATTTTCTACAAGGATATATAAAAAGAAAAAAGGAAGAGAAATTAATCTCCTCCTTTTAAAAACTTGACCGTTTTTCTTTGAATCATGTATTTTGATCCCGGAAAATCCCGGAAAAAGAATCAAAGACTGTGTTTTAAAGGTTAGCAACGGCCATTGTTCTCATGTTAAACAACAATGAGACAACATTTGTTTAATCTTATAATCTAAATACTATGCCAAAGCAACGGTCGTTATGGATCTTAATTATCTGTTCCAATTTTATTAACATTATCAGAATCAAATTCCATGAAATATGTAGAAGGAAAATTTTCTTCCACTCTGGCTTTTTTTAATGCGAAAAAAGGAAATTCAGATCAACCTAAATTACTAAATAAGAGGCTTTTAAAAATTAGTACCTTTGCATAATTTTTATCTGAATTTAGGTTATAAATGACAAAAAAATATAGTGAATACCGACAGTTGAATCTTCCGCAAATCGGAGAGGAAATCTTATCCCTTTGGGAAAAGGAAAACACCTTTGAAGAAAGCATTACAAACCGTGAAGGATCTCCTTCCTTTGTGTTCTATGAAGGACCTCCAAGTGCCAATGGCCTGCCCGGCATCCATCACGTGATTTCAAGAACTTTAAAAGATCTTGTGTGCCGCTATAAAACGATGCAGGGTTTCCAGGTAAAACGCAAAGGCGGTTGGGATACGCATGGTCTTCCCGTAGAACTTGGGGTTGAGAAATTATTAGGTATTACAAAAGAAGATATTGGTAAAAAAATATCTGTGGAAGAATATAATGCTACTTGCCGCAGAGAGGTTCTTAAATTTAAAGATACCTGGGATGATGTTACCAAAAAGATGGGCTATTGGGTGGATCTGAAAAACCCGTATGTTACTTTCGAAAATAATTACATTGAAACTCTTTGGTGGTGCCTGAAAGAATTATATAAAAAAGGCTATTTATATCAAAGTGTCAGTATTCAACCTTATTCACCCGCTGCCGGTACAGGCCTTAGTTCACATGAATTAAATCAGCCCGGAACGTATAAAGATGTGAAGGATACGAGTGCTACAGTAATGTTTGAGGCAATAAAGAATGATCAAAGTGATTTTATCTTCAAAGCAGCAAATTCGGAGGAAGTATTTTTCCTGGCCTGGACCACTACTCCATGGACACTTCCCTCCAATCTGGCCTTAACCGTAGGAGCCAATATTGATTATGCTTTGGTAAAAACATTTAATCCATATACACATCTTCCGGTGAATGTAATCATCGCCAAAGCGCTATTAAACAAATACCTCAATCCGGAAAGTGAGCATGGTGATTTTGATGCTTACAAGGAAGGAGATAAAATAATTCCCTGGTCAATCCTTTCAGAATTTAAGGGAAAAGAATTGGAAGGAATTACCTACAAACAATTGCTTTCGTTTGAAGCAAATTCTTTGGAAAAAATAAACGAAATTACTCCTGGCGCTGATCCGTTTAAACTGGTGATCGGAGATTATGTAACTACTGAAGATGGAACAGGTATCGTACATACTGCGCCTGCATTTGGTGCAGACGATTATAAGACAGGACAGAAATATAATTTAGGCATTTTAACCCTTATAGATAAAGAAGGAAAATTCATTGACGGAACAGGAGAATTTAGCGGACGCTTTGTCAAGAATTATAAAGATGAAAAGGATTATGAAGATGTGAATGTGGACATCTCCGTCAGGCTAAAAAAGGAGAATCGTGCTTTTAAGGTAGAAAAATATGAGCATAATTATCCTCATTGCTGGCGCACAGATAAACCAATTATTTATTATCCGCTGGATGCCTGGTTTATAAAAACGACGGCTGTTAAGGACAGGATGATCGAATTGAATAAAACCATCAATTGGAAACCTGCTTCCACTGGTTCAGGAAGATTTGGTAATTGGCTGGAAAATATGGTCGATTGGAATTTGAGCCGCAGTCGTTTTTGGGGTACACCACTTCCAATCTGGCGTACAGAAACGGATGATACTTCAAATGAAGAAGCGGAAGAAAAATGCATTGGTTCCATAGAAGAACTAAAACAGGAAGTGCTGAAAGCGATCGAAGAAGGCGTAATGGAACTTCCATTTCATGTGAAAAATGAAGTTGAGATCCGGAATTATGTAGATGAACTCACATCAGATCTGCATAAACCCTTCGTGGACGATATAATATTAATATCTGAAAAAGGGCATCCGATGAAACGGGTAGCTGATCTGATCGATGTATGGTTTGATAGTGGTGCTATGCCTTATGCCCAATGGCACTACCCTTTTGAGAATATAGAAACATTTAAACAAAATTTTCCAGCGGATTTTATCGCGGAAGGAGTAGATCAAACACGTGGCTGGTTTTATACTTTGCACGCTTTAGGTGTTCTGCTTTTTGATAGTGTGGCCTATAAAACCGTTGTGAGTAATGGTTTGGTGTTAGATAAGAATGGTAATAAAATGAGTAAGCGGGTTGGGAATGTGATCGATCCGTTTGAAACGCTTGAAATATTTGGACCAGATGCAACAAGATGGTATCTCATTACAAATGCATCTCCCTGGGATAGTTTGAAATTTGATATTGAAGGGATAAAAGAAGTTCAGAGAAAATTTTTCGGAACGCTGTATAACACGTACCAGTTTTTTGCATTGTATGCGAATTTGGATAAATTTTCATTCGCTGAAAAAGAAATCCCTTTACAGGAAAGACCAGAATTGGATCAATGGATTATTTCTACTTTAAACAGCCTTGTACAAAGTGTGACCAAAAGCCTGGATGATTATGAACCCACACAGGCAGGAAGAGCTATAGAAGAATTTGTAAACGAAGAATTGAGCAATTGGTATGTTCGTTTATGTCGTCGACGGTTCTGGAAGCCGGCCCGCATTCAGGGCGATGGCCTTTTTAATGAAGATGATGTAAAAGACAAATTATCTGCCTATCAAACTCTTTATGAATGTCTGGAAACTATTTGTGGATTAATAGCCCCGATTGCGCCATTTTTTGCTGACTGGCTTTTCAAGAATCTTAATTCCGTTACCGAAAGAGCCTCTGTAGCATCTGTTCATTTATCGAACTTTCCGGTTACGAATGAAGGATTGATCAATAAGGAGCTAGAGGAACAAATGAAATTGGCCCAGGATATTTCTTCTTTGATATTATCGCTTCGCAAAAAAGTCGCTATCAAAGTAAGACAGCCTCTTCAAAAAGTGATTATTCCAATAATAGGTGAAGGTTTTGAGCAGAAAATTAAGAATATAGAAGTGATTATTAAATCCGAAACAAATATAAAAGAGGTTGAACTGGTACCTGCCCATAATAATTTCATCAAAAAGAAAGCGAAGGCCAATTACAAAACCCTCGGTAAAAGATTGGGTGCGAAAATGAAATGGGCTGCAGGTGAAATTCAAAATTTCAGCGACGCGGAAATAGAGAAAATTTTAGAAGGAAACTATTTATTAAATACAGATTTTGAAACGAAAGGTGAAGATCCTATTTACATAAATGTAGAAGATGTGGAGATAAGTACCAATGAGATTCCCGGATTTGAAGTAGCTGTTAAAGGACCTTTAACAGTGGCCCTGGATTTGATATTAACCTCCGAATTAGAAAATGAAGGTTTCGCGCGTGAATTCATTAACCGCATTCAAAACATCCGAAAAGAAAGTGGATTTGAATTAACAGACAGAATACTTGTAAATGTGCAAGAAAAAGGCAATGTACAAAATATAATTACAGAATATAATGAGTATATTTGCACGGAAATTTTAGCTGAAAAGCTTGAATTTGATCAGGAAATTAGTAATGGTACCGAAATTGAAGTCAATAACGACATTTTAACTGTAAAAGTAAAAAAAGCTAATTAAAATTTATGGCTACACAGAAAAAAAAGGCAACCTCTGTTGCAGCAAAAGGTAAATCTAAGAATGAGCCAAAAAAGGCTCCCGTAAAGAATGTAACGGCAGCTAAATCAGCTCCTGGAAAAACGGCTGCAGTAAAGAAAACCGTTTCCAAAGCAGCTCCTGCAAAGAAGGCTGCGCCGGAAAAGAAAGTGGTAGCAAAAACTGCAGCGCCTAAAAAAGTCGCAGCGGCTAAAACAGCTACTCCAAAAAAAATAGCAGTTCCGGCAAGGAAACCGTTAGCAACTAAGAAGGCAGCAGTAACAGCAAAAAAGCCGGCTCCGGCCAAAACGGTTGTAGCAAAGAACGTAGTCGCGAAAGGATCTACATCTAAAAATGTTGCAGTTAAAAAATCGGTACCAACCAAAAAAGAATTAAAACCTATTGTAAAAAATTCACCGGATAAAAATACTGCTAAGACCGGTGCAACCAAAGCAGTCCCTAAAAATTTGGCTACATCTAAGAAAACAACAGAAAAGAAACCAGTTGCAGCGGCTAAGAAAGCTACTTCAACTCCCGCGGCTAAGAAAACAGAAACGCCTATAGTAGAAACGCCCGTTGTAAAACAACCCTATAAAGCAAAAACAGAATCAAAGGTAGCTGCAGAAGCACAATCTATATTGGACCATAAAGCTCAGTTGAAAAAAGCGATTGCTGTAAAGAAGGCTAAAAAACAAGCAGGTAAAAAAGCAGAGAAACCATTTGTAATGCCTAAAGTAACTACTGAAAAAGCAAGGAAGTATGAGCCTGAATTCACTAAATCTGTACTTGATGCTGCAGATATTGAATACTCCGGCCCTACGATGCGTTACAATGATGGTGACCTCGTTGAATTTAGAGAATTAATCACTAAAAAACTTGATACAGCCAAAAAAGAGTTAGGATATCTTCAAGGTTTAATCACGCGTAAAGATCAAATGGGTGGAGATGATACGGATAATCGCTACATGACAATGGAAGATGGTGGATTAAGTATGGAAAGAGAGCAATTAAGTCAAATGGCGAGTCGTCAGATTACCTTTATAGACCATCTTGAAAAAGCAATGATGCGAATTGAGAACAAAACATACGGTATTTGCCGCGTAACCGGTAAGCTGATTGATAAAGCAAGATTAAGAGCTGTACCTCATGCGACTCTTTCTATTGAAGCTAAAATGGGTATTGTTAAGTAATTTTAGATTATTTTAAAATATAAAAAGAGAATCGCTAAAACGATTCTCTTTTTATTTTCTTATCCCGAAGCCATTGCCAAAGCCGCGATACTCACTTTGGTATTCTTAACCTTCAGAATTTCAGATGCACAGGCTTCCAATGTAGATCCCGTTGTAATCACATCATCAACCAATAAAACATGTTTTCCCTCTAACGTTTCCGGGTGCAAAACCCGAAAGGTTTTATCCACGTTCTTCCATCTTTGAATCCGCTTCTTTTTGGTCTGGCTTTCTGTATCAACGATTCTAACAACATGATTTGTCAATACAGAAATATCTGTTATTTCGGAAATACCATCACATAAAATTTTCGCCTGGTTATATCCTCTTCTCTTTTCTTTTTCGATAAAGAGCGGCAAGGGAATAATGATTGAAATATCCTTGAACCGGTTACTTCCAACAATACTTTCACCAATGATATTTCCCAAGTATCTCCCTATTTCCCGGTTTCCTTTGTACTTAAATTCATGAATTAAATTTTGCACGATGGAAGCTTTTGTAAAATAAAAAGCACACATCGCTGCTGTAACCGGCACTCTCCCCCAAAAGATCTTTTCAGCGGGATTATTTGCATGCTGCGCGTAATTCGTGTGTGGAAGATCATTGATGCATTCGAGGCATAAAAAATTATCCTGATCTATAATATCACTACCACAACCAATACAAATGTGTGGAAACATTAGGTGAAAAACCGGAGATGTAGGGATGAATCCTTGCGGCATGGCTTTCAAGTTTTTTTTCAAATCCGGTTTCACTACCGATTTAATAAAGGTGATTTATTCCAATCATAAAAACAGAAAATAACGAATGTGAATTTAGGGGATTTTTATATGATAAAATTCGACCAACCAAAAATTTATATTGGTCTGATAATCTATTTTAAAACGTAAACACGATTTAAGAAAATAAATATTTTATTCGAATGAGGAAAGAACCCGTTTTTTCTTTTGCAGATAAACAGGAAGGAAAAAATGTGAACAGATTATTCTATCAGGAAAATAAATACCTGTATAATTCTTCTACTTTGGCAAGTGGCACAACTTCTATTTTAAATGCATTTTTGCCCAGTCCCTTTGTATTGTATTTACTCACAATGATTTTTTCAAATCCTAACTTTTCCGCCTCAGCTATTCGTTGTTCAATCCGGTTGACGGCTCTTATTTCTCCACTCAACCCAACCTCTCCTGCAAAGCAGGTGAGCATCGGAATTGCAATATCTTCATAAGATGAAAGGAGCGCACTTAACACAGCTAAATCGATAGATGGATCTTCCACTTTTATGCCGCCGGCAATATTGATAAAAACATCTTTCACGCCAAAATGAAATCCACCTCTCTTTTCCAAAACGGCTAATAATAATTGCAATCTTCTTAAATCAAAACCGGTGTTTGTTCTTTGTGGTGTGCCATAAACACTTTGGGTAACCAATGCCTGCACTTCTATTAACAACGGGCGTATTCCTTCCATCGTAGCGGCGATGGCTACACCACTTAATTGTTCATCTTTTTGGGTAATTAATATTTCAGACGGATTGCTTACCTGGCGCATTCCTTCTGCCGTCATTTCGTAAATCCCTAATTCAGAAGTAGAGCCAAAACGATTTTTAAGCGTTCGCAAAATCCGGTAAGCATAATTTCGATCACCTTCAAACTGAAGCACTGTATCCACCATGTGCTCCAGAACTTTCGGACCGGCAATATTTCCATCCTTCGTGATGTGGCCAATTAAAAAAACGGGTGTATTTGTTTCTTTGGCAAAGCGTTGAAATTCGGCAGAGCTTTCACGTATTTGTGACACACTTCCAGGACCGGATTCCACATAAGGTGTTTGCATGGTTTGTACGGAATCAACAATAACGAGGTGCGGTTTTAATTTCTTTATTTCTTTAAAAATGGTTTGTGTATTTGTTTCGGTCAACAGAAAAAATGTATCATTTTTTATTTGTAACCTGTCGGCACGCATTTTAATCTGCTGCTCACTTTCTTCACCGCTTATATATAAAGTCACTACATTTTCTAATTGCAAAGCAGCCTGTAAAAAAAGTGTGGACTTACCTATTCCAGGTTCTCCTGCCACCAACACTAAACTTCCCGGTACAATTCCTCCACCAAGCACCCTGTTTAATTCCGCATCCTTCGTGACCATTCTTGTTTCTTCACTGCTGGAAACATCACTCAATGAAATTGTTTTCAATCCACCACTTAATCCTGAATACTCTTTCCACTCAGTAGATTTCTTTTCCGTACCCCGAACAATCACTTCCTCAACAAACGTATTCCACTCTCCACATGATGGACATTTGCCTACCCATTTTGCGCTTTCCTGTCCGCAATTACTACAAAAAAAGGCACTCTTAGATTTACTCATTTAATGAATTTATTTATGCGGATGAAAGTAATCAATGTTGTGATTACAAAATAAAATGAAACGTAAAGATGTGTGAAATATTAAAATTCTTTTTACCAGAATTTGCCTTAAAAAAATACGGGAAATAAACGATTGAGATCAGCATAAAATATGCACCATCCGGAAAAGCAGAAATGATACAACAGGCAAGAATATTCTGACCATATTTCGTAAGGATTCCTCAAAAGTAAAAGAGCCAGTATCACTACCGGCTCTTTGTACTTACTAACCCATTAAATTCTATTGCTAAATTACAAATTGAATATTGATAAACAAATTAATTTAGAGGATGTGAGCAAAATTTATTGGATCATTCACATATTATTAATATAATATACAGCCATGTTTCCTATTGATAATCAGTTACAAATAATAGAAAATGAGTGAAAAAGATTCTCCAAAAAATAATAAAATAAATAATGGTTTATATTCTAAACTACTTTATATTTGTATTAAATTATGAAATATGCGCATCATATTACTCTTTTTCGCTGTTGTATTTTGTACCGCTGCTTTTTCACAGAATAATATTTCCGGTAAAATAACAGACAATCGAAATAAACCTTTATCCGGAGTGAGCGTTACAATTCTTGATTCATATGACGGTGCTTCATCTGATTCTGCCGGGAATTTTTTTTTTAATACGACAGAAAACGGAACACATATTTTAACCGCTTCTTATTCCGGTTACAAGGATTTTTCCCAAACAATTGAGATCGGAAAAGAACCCTTGGTTTTTACTATTTCTTTGAAAGAGAAAATAACCGAATTGAAAGCCGTTGTCATCAGCGCCGGATCTTTTATAGCAGGTGATTCGAAAAAAGCGACAGCACTGACCTCGTTAGATATTGTAACAACAGCGAATGCAAATGCAGATATAACCGGTGCAATAAAAACATTGCCCGGAGCTCAACAAGTGGGGGAAACAGAAGGATTATTTGTCCGGGGCGGAACAGCAGCAGAAACAAAATATTTTATAGATGGCAGCCTTGTAAATAAATTCTATTTTTCATCTGAACCGGGATTGGCAACACGTGGAAGATTTAATCCTTTCTTGTTTACCGGCACTATTTTCAGTTCCGGGGGCTATTCCGCTTTATACGGACAGGCATTATCATCTGTACTTTTAATGGAATCCATTGATCTTCCTGAAAAGACTTCTGCATCTTTTGGTCTGTCGTATTTATCCGCCAATGCAGGAATTCAAAAGCTGGCAAAAAATAAAAAATCATCCTGGGGCGCGACATATTCCTATCTGGATCTTTCGCTGGTTTATAATCTCATTAAGCAAAAACAAGATTATTTTAATGTTCCCCGCGGACATGAAGGTGATTTCAATTTCAGAATTAAAACCTCTCCCGGAGGAATGATCAAATATTACACGACGGTATCAAATACGACTGTCGGATTTAGAAACCAGGATGTAGATTCTCTTTCAATGAAGGATGCTTTTTCATTGAAGGATTTCAATATGTACCACAATTTATCCTGGAAAGAAAAGCTTGGAAATGGATGGCGTTTACATTTTGGAAGTTCTTATACAAATAGCAGGGATAAAATAAATATGGAATTCCAGGATGCAGATAATAAAAAACAAGCGATAGAGAATAATCTCCTTTATGCAAATAAAAATTTCCACCTGAAAACCAAGGGAAATTATGCAAATGCAAAGATTGTAATAGAAAAAAGATTGGCAGGGTTAAGTGCCATCCGCTTTGGTTCAGAATACAATTACAGTAAAGAAAAAACCGGTTTCTATAATTATAAAAATGATGAAACTATTTTAGTATTAAAAGAAACTATTTTATCCGCCTTCGCGGAAACAGACATCTACTTAACGAATAACCTGGCGGCGAAACTGGGTGTACGCACAGAACATTCCCAACTTTTGGATAAGTGGAATATTGCTCCAAGAATTTCACTTGCCTATCAATTCAAAGATCTTGGGCAGGCTTCACTTGCGTATGGGGAATTTTATCAAACTCCTGAAAATAAATATCTGCCTTCTTTGAATGCATTGCATTTCCAAAAAGCGACACACTACATCGCCCAATATCAAAAGATGTCAAAAGACTACACGTTTCGGACAGAGATTTTTTATAAAAAATATGATGACCTGATTAAAACGATTGGGTTTCAATCCAAAGAAACAGCCTTGAATAATAAAGGATTCGGCGATGCAAAAGGAATAGAATTCTTCTGGCGGGATAGAAAAACAATCAAAAACTTTGATTACTGGATCTCCTATTCCTACCTCGATACAAAAAGGGATTTCCTGAATTATCCTTTTGCCCTCCGACCGGATTATGCAGCAAAGCATACGGCCTCATTAGTCATGAAGAAATTTATAATGCCCTTAAAAACACAATTTAATGCCTCTTATACTTTTGCAACTCCCCGTCCATTTTATGACTTGACCTATGACAATAATGGGAAAATTTATATCCGGGAACAGGGGAAAAGTAAAAGCTATAATGATTTGAGTTTGAGTATAAATTATGTTCCGGCTGTAGGAAATCCAAAGGCAAAAACCTTTACCGTTATCGTAATATCATTGACCAATGTATTGGGAGCAAAGAATATTTATAATTATCGTTTTTCTGCAAACGGAGAAAATAAACTTGCTATAACACCGCCTGCAAGCAGATTTTTCTTTGTGGGCTGTTTTATTAGTCTGGGAATAGACAGAACGGAAGATGTAATTAATAACCATTTATAATTCGAGTTCAGAGTTCGCAGTTCAGAGTTCGGAGTTCGGAGTTCGGAGTTCGGAGTTCGGAGTTCATAGTTAAAAGTTTGGGTTCGGAGTTTGCAGTTTATTAAAAGTTACGAGTTCACAACTCAAATTTTTATCTAACATTTAAAAAAAAATCATGGAAAAAGAAATCAAAGACCCCGAATTATGGAGAATCGCCCGAAAAAGAGCATCATTTAAATCCCATGCATTAATCTATTTTATTATCAACTTTCTCCTTTGGACAATGTGGTATATCAAACTAAGGAATAACACTACCTCATATTTTGAAAGAGATTTGATACCCTGGCCAGTATGGCCAATGGTCGGTTGGGGAATTATATTATTCATTCATTACCTGGCCGCATACACGGGTAAAGAAAGACTTGCAGAGAAGGAGTATGACAAATTGAAAAACAAAAATCTCTAAACTAAAAAAAAAATAAACATGAAAAAACTAATCTTCCTGGTCGTATCAATTTTATTCGTTGCAACCACTTTTGCCCAAAGTGAAAAGTATCTGAATGCCATGAAACAAAATATTGCTCAGGCCGATTCCATTATGCAAAAAGGAAATGCAGTGGAACTTGCAAATAATTTTGCGCGCATAGGTGAAGCGGAAAAAGATAAATGGCTTCCATATTATTATGCTGCCTACTGCACCATTTCACAAGCCTTTTCTGATCAGGATAATTCTAAGAAAGATGCCCTTGCGGATAAAGCGTCCGATTATCTTGCCAAAGCAGAAGCTGTTTTAGGAAAAGATAATTCAGAGACTAATGTTATTAAAAGCATGATTGCTACAACACACATGATGGTAGATCCTCAAAGCAGATTTATGAGTTATGGTGCGAAGGCTACGGAATATGCGAAGAAAGCTGAAATGCAGGATTCTACGAATCCAAGACCAGTTTTATTGATAGCACAAAATGCTTTTTATACTCCGGAAGCGTTTGGTGGAGGAAAAGCTGCTGCGAAACCTATGTTTGAAAAAGCCGGGCAGTTATATGACAGTTTCAAACCGGAAACGGAATTATCACCTGTTTGGGGAAAATCAAATGTCACTTATTTTTTAGCTCAATATAAATAAAACCTCCTGATGGAAGAAAGAAGTTTGTCCGAAAAAGAGAGCATGATGCTCATAGCCTCCATGATCAACAAAGCAAAAAGCCAGGTAAGTGAGAACGGTCTCCTCTTTATTATTTGGGGTTGGGTCATTTTGATTTGTTGTGTGGTACAACTTCTCTCTGACCATTTCTTTCACTATCCAAAATCTTACTATATCTGGTTTTCAACCTATGCTGTCATCGTTTTCCAAATAATTTATTTGGTGAGAAAAAAGAAATCTGATATTGCCAAAACCTACACTGAGGAAATAAATGCTTTCGTATGGATAGCCTTTGCAATCGGAGCCATGTTAATGGTATTTATTTGCATTAGATTTGAATCACAACAACTCGTTCTTCCTTTATTGCTTATATTTTATGGACTTCCAACATTTTTATCCGGGGCTATATTAAAATTTACGCCTTTAATGATAGGCGGAATTTGTTGTTGGATACTTGCATTTATTTCCACTTTTATAGGATTTGAATATCAACTAATACTTCTTTCAGCAGCAGTGATAGCGGCCTGGCTAATACCCGGATATTTACTAAAAATAAAATATAAAAAAGCACACTAAGAATATGGAAGAAAAAGTTTTATCCGAAAAAGAAAG
>JBBSSE010000027.1:0-14045 GCA_038242375.1 Chitinophagales bacterium | reverse complement strand
TTACCTGAATGATGCTGTAGATGCAGTTTGGAAAGCAGGAAAAGAAGCCATCAATTCCTTTGCAGAAGGCGATGAGCAAAAGATGATGTTGTTGGGTTTGAAACGTTTTACAAAAACAGATTCTTTCAATGCGAAAGATGCGCGTAGATTGGTCGCGGCGAAGTTGATCGAAGATGGAAAATATTCATTTTAAATAATTGAGGGGCGGGTTTCGGCCTGCCTCTTTTTTTAGATGAGGACAAAATCTTATTCCGGTTTTTATTAAATTGGGATTTGAAAATTATTTTCGTCTTTTTTAAGACAGAGAACAACCTGCTTTAATTCTCAATGATCTCAAAGCAGATCACATTACCAGGAGTAAATTCTTGTGAGAGAAACCAAATCATTCCATTGATTTGTCGTTTCAGCAAATTCATTTAAACATTTTTATTATGTTGGTAACAAATAGGAAATTTCTATTTCCTTTATTGATTTTATTCAGTTTCGGGAAAGTGGCAAATGCACAAACTGCGCCTTCTTTACAGGAATTAAAAGATAGTGCCATTGCGAGAAATTATGAATTGGCCAATAAAAAATTGGACATCCTTGAGACAGAAATTGACCAAAAGAAATTGAAAGAAGCCTATCTGCCGCATATATCCATTACGGGTAAGGAGGCATTTATTCTTTCTTCTTTTGGTGTGAAAACGCCGGAGATTCAGATTCCACAACTCAATATTGATATTAGGGAAGGCCATAACCGCTATACAGCCACCGGCAATTTAATTACAGCCACCGCTGGCGCGGAAATGTTGCTCTATTCCGGAGGCAAAGTACCTGCTTTGAAAAAAGCTTTATCCGAAAAAAAGAATGCTCAAACTGCCTTGCTTGAAAAAGACAGGCAGGATATCATAGGAACTATTCACCAGGCGTATGATCAATTGGCTTTATTAAAGCAAATAAAGGTTTTGCTGGATGATAGCGAAAAGCGCCTGGCCGCTAACAAAGCTACAGCAGATAAGGCTTTGGGTTATGGCCTGATCACGAAATATGAACATCAGAAAATTGAAGTTGCCCAATCACAATTGGAATCGAAAAACCTGGAGTATGAAGGCAAGCGTGCCCTGGTTTTAAAGCAATTGCATTTGCTTACGAATATAGCACCGGCAAGACTTGAAATGATTGATAATTCACTGCAACCACTGGTTGTAAATTCCACTGAAGGAACGATAGAAAATCGCGCGGAGATAAAAGCATTGGACGCTTCTATTTTAGCCAATAAATATAAAATGCTGTCGGAGAAAAAATGGTTTGTTCCAAAGGTGCAGGCTGCTACATCATTGGGTTATGTAGGTTTAAGCGGTGGACATTTAAACAGCAGTAAACCAATATTGCCTGTAGGGAATCACAAACTTTCTACGGATATGCCGAACCTGAATATCTTCCCGATGTTCAATATCGGCATTGGTTTTAAGTGGGATATTTTTGACGGAAATGCGGGAAAACGCGCTGTTCAAAAAGCCGGTTTAGATATTCAGAAATCAGAGAATAGTAAGAAAGACGCGCTGGAGAAACTGGAACTGAACCTGGCAAATACGGAGACAAATTACAATATTGCGAATGCACAAATCACGGTAAAAGCAAAACAAAAAGACATTGCTCAAAATGCCTTAACCCAGGCCACGAAAGAATATCGGGTAGGATTAATTAAGTCCACACAATTGGTCGATGCGGAAAATGATTTTCAAAACGCAGCGATGGAATATGTGCAGGCAATTTTTGATCAACGAAGAGCGGCTGTGGAATTATTGAAAGCGACGGGAAGTTTACATTGATAACACCAATAGTGTAAAAGGAAAACACGAATTTTTATCACGAATAGAAGTAAAAGGGAAACACGAATTTTAGGCACGAATTACACGGATTGAAGAACAAATAAAAACACGAATTTTTAAACACGAATTACACGAATTAAAAAACACCAATTACTTGTACGAATTACACGAATAAATTTTGAAAAATATTTTAGCGAAATGAATTAGGAATTGAACATTTTTAAGTCCTTGCTTTTTGTGAAATTAGTACCTAAAATTCATGTTTAAACTAAAATTCGTGTTTAAAATAAAAAACATAAACTAATGAATTCAAAACAAATCTTCTTCTACACTTTAGCCTTGCTGATAACCTTAGGTAGCTGCAAAAGCAAACCGGAGCGACCAATAGAAGGAAAAGTAAAAAGAGCTACTATATCCTTTACCCCAAAAGTAACCGGGCGGATATTGAACATCTATGTGCAGGAAGGCCAAATGGTGCGCAAAGGCGATACGCTGGCCATGTTGGATGTGCCGGAAGTGAGTGCAAAAATAGCTCAGGCAAAGGGCGTAGTTGAAGCGGCCACGGCACAAAGTAATCTTGCCCAGGCAGGTGCTTCACAAAACCAGTTGAAACAATTACAGGCAAAACATGATGCGACCAAAGAGCAATTTAATTACGCTCAAAAATCATTTCAACGTGCCGATGCAATGTTTAAAGACAGCATGATGTCGCCCCAGGCGCATGATGAGATCTTTGCAAAATACCAGGGTGCAAAAGCCCAACTTGATGCGGTGACGGCAGAATTAAATGAGGTGAAATCCGGTACGAGAATCGAAAAGAAAGACGCTGCAAAAGGCCAGCAGGCCCAGGCCAGCGGTGTATTGCAGGAAGCACAGGTTGCGTATTCAGAGAGGTTTGTTATTGCTACAAATGATATGGAAATTGAAACCATTAGTTTGAATGTGGGAGAACTTGCTACAGCAGGTTATGCTTTGTTTAACGGCTACATTCCATCAACCACCTATATCCGTTTTACCATTCCCGAAAATGAGATAGGAAAGTATGCGAAAGGACAGGAGTTGAACATGTATATTCCTTACGCAAAAGATAGTCTACGTGGAAAAGTATTGACGATCAGGCAAATGGCCCGCTATGCAAGTATTACGGCTGCTTATCCGGATTATCAAATGGAACAAGCTATTTATGAAATAAAAGTGCAGCCGGATAATATACCTGATGCAGAAAAATTGCTGGTGAACTCAACTGCTATTCTTCAAAAATAAAGGGTTGGCAAAATGATCAAAAACTTTCTATTTCTCCTGAAACGGGAATTCAAAATGTTTCTGACAGATACGACTTTATTATCTGTATTTATCGCGGGCCCTTTAGTGTATGCATTACTGTTTGGTTTTGTTTATAAAGAAGGAAAAGTGACCGATTTGCCTGTTCTGGTGGTAGATAGGGACAATAGCCCGATGAGCAATCAATTGGTGGAAATGTTACGCGATAATGAAGGGTTGCGGGTTATTGAATTATCACCGGATCATACAGACTATCAAAAGGAAGTGATCCGTCATGAAGCAACTTGCCTTGTGATCATACCTGACCGTTTTGAAGCTGATATTTTGCAAAGTCGCTATCCTGAAATTGTTACCTATGTCAATACAGCCAATTTATTAACGGCCAATTTTGCTTCCAAATCCATACAGGTCACTTTAGGTACATTAAGTGCCGGAATAGCTATAAAAACCCTGCAGCGAAAGGGTATGTCCGCGAGTATGGCTGCTACTCAATACGAACCTTTTAAAGCAAACTTTATCCGTTTGTATAATGAAACGGGAAACTATCTTTTATTTATGTGGCCGGCTTTGCTGGCAGTCGTTTTACAGCAGGTAATTCTGCTGGCAATGGCCGTGAGTTTTTCCAGGGAATTTGAGCAAAAGACATTTGCTTCGCAGTTCCTGACGCGTACCCGTTCTGGATTCAGCAGCATCATTATTAAAGTAATGCCCATATGGATATTCTCCATTATGCACCTGGCTATTTTTTATGGATTACATTATGTGTTTCATGCGCCAATACCCCAGCATATACTCAACTTCGTAGTCATTAGCGCATTATTTGTAGCCTCTGCAAGTTTCTTAGGTGTTTTCATTAGTGTGCTCATTCCCGATGCGCTTAAAGCTACGCAGATATTGATGCTGATCTCTTCACCGGCATTTATTATCGGTGGATTTACGTGGCCATTGGAGTCCATGCCTGCTGTTGTTCAGGGACTGGCAAGCGTCATTCCGCTTACTCCTTTTTTACAGGCATTTAAGATACTTCTTATTCAGGGCGGTGAACTAAGTGATACGACACCTTTCCTGAATCATTTATTAATTCTAACCCTCATCTATGGTGTTCTGGGGTATATTGTTATCAAAGTTAAGATCTGGTCAATTCTGCGCAGGGAAAGAAGAGCGATGGTGCCACAACAAGCGATCATAGAGGATGAGACGGGAGGTGAAGCGGATGATATTGAAGATGTATTGTAGAGATAGGTCGCGACCTGTCCTGGCGTGAAGAAAGGAGACATCGTAAGTTGTTCTATTAGCAAAAAGCATAAGCCTATTCACCAAAAAATACAGAATGAATATTTCTTAGGAAAAGAACAGGCAATTGGAAGCCTTTTAATGGATAATAACAAAGGACTAAATTCCTATCTGACAATTTTATTTAATGAAATTGAAGTACGCTAAAATCTTCTTTTCTTTTAATCTCTGAACATTTTAATAAGCCACTCTGCATATTTAATTTATACCTTACATTGAAATAATTTAATAGGAGGTCAAGGTGCCTAAATCCTTTTGCAATATGTTTTTCAAAAATTAGAAATGCCTGATCTGACTTCAGGTTTTTATCCTTTTCATTCACCAGATATCTGCTTCGTCTGGATAAGGATTGTAATGACATATACGCGATATAAATTTCTTCAGGTAGTCTGCCAGGTGAAAGTGTAAATGGATTGATAGCATGATTTACATCAGAATGTTTTCTGTATTGCAAATCAAATTTACTTAAATGTGCATTGACTGTATGAAGAGCACTATAAAAACAAACTGTTATTTGCCAATCAAAACAATCATTAACTGAGTTATTTATATTGGTAAGAAAATTTAGATTTCTATTTACCTGCATGATATGTTCTTCAAATGATGGCAATGGAAGAACTATTTTAGAGTTTGGTAATGATTTGGGATATTAAAATTATCTGATTCTTCCACAATAGTAGTTTCCATTGCGAATCCAAATGGATGATATTTAGCATTAATTTCAGCCTCGGTTATTAAAAGTTTTTTCTCCATTTCTTGATCATTATCTTCAATTTCAGCCCAAACAAGTACCTCGGAATCAGTAAAGTATACTGCCAATTTTGAGGGAAGATTTTTGTCTAAAAATGAAAGATATTCAATCAGGATGCTTCTGACAAAATGAACCTGGGCATTCATTTTTCCCTGGAATGCTATATCATTGGTATTTCCATTCACAAAAACATCATACATCGATTTAACATGAGAAGAAGCGGTATTCGTTTCTAACAATAGCTCGTGCGTTTTTAATGTTGCAACCATTTCATTAAACCATTCGTTTAATTTCTTTTGTTCAAGACTTTGAGATTGAGTTAACATAATGCGATGTAATTAATTATTTTGCAAAGATAAAATTTTACATAAACATAAAGGATATACTATTAAAACCCAAATTTTATCTTCTTTCATATAAATATGAAATCCTATGGTTTTTGTCAGCTAAAAATTCTATTTATCAAAAATTTTGGATATCTGTCCACCTCTTTTGTCATACCAAAGTAATTTAAAAATAATAAAAGTACTGCAATACTTTTATTATTATAAAACACGTATATTTGCATTCAATTTTAAATTTTAAAAAACGACGAAATGGAAACATTAGAAGAAAATATTTTGAATGTCACCTTGTTGGAACCAAAACTAAAACATCCGACAATTTTTGTACGCTTCGATGAATTGACCTCCGGGGAAAGTCTGACTCTTTTTAATGATCATGATCCGAAACCCTTGTATTATGAACTTATGGCAGAAAGAGGCGATGTTTTTATCTGGGAATATCTGGAGAACGGACCGGATTTGTGGCGGGTGAAAATCACTAAAAACACAACAACAAATAATACTGCAGATAACATATTAGACGTAACCAGCCTCGAACCACGTTTAAAGCATCCAACCATTTTTGCACGCTTTGATGAGCTTGCGCCCGGTGAAAGTTTGATCCTGCATAATGATCATGATCCACGTCCGCTTTATTATCAATTGGCGAGTCAGAGAGGAGATATTTTCACTTGGGAATACCTTGAGCAAGGACCAGAAATGTATAGAATTAAGATTACTCAAAATAAAGCAGAAAAGATGACAACAAAAGAAAATATTCCATTAAACGGAACACCGGAGATTAAAGAAAATATTTTGAATGTGACTGCTCTCGAGCCCAAAATGAAACATCCGACCATTTTTGTAAAGTTTGACGAACTGGTTTCAGGAGAAAGTCTGACAATTCATAACGACCATGATCCGAAGCCTTTGTATTACCAATTATTGGGCGAAAGAGGAAATATTTTTACCTGGGAATATTTGGAACAGGGACCTGAATTGTGGAGAGTGAAAATAACAAAAAAATTATCCGGTGAAGATGATGAAACCCTCGGAGAAATAGCCGTTAAGGATTTGCGCAAAGCAGAAGTATTTAAAAAATATGGATTGGACTTTTGTTGCGGTGGTAAAAAGACCGTAAAAGAAGCTTGTGCTGATAAAGGAATTGATGTAACAAAAGTAGAACAGGAATTACAGGCTACAGATACAGTTACCTCTTCCGTTACGAACGCTGCCCCTCCTATGCCATACAATGATTGGTCATTGGATTTCCTGGCAGATTATATTGTGAATACGCATCACAGTTATGTGCGAAAATCCATTCCTGATTTGAGGGCTTACTCTACTAAAGTAGCCAAAGTACATGGCGATAAACACCCTGAATTGGAAACGATTAATCAATATGTTCAAGAAGTTTGTGATGAAATGACAGAGCATATGGTCAGTGAAGAAACAATTGTTTTTCCTTATGTAAAGCAGGTGGCATCCAGAAGTAACGGTAAAAGTTTTGGTGAATTTGAAACCATTAAAACACCTATCGATGAAATGGAAGCAGAACATGATTTTGTAGGAAGAAGAATGGAAGAAATAAGGAGGCTTAGTAAAAATTACACACTGCCTGCTGATGGTTGCGCAAGCTATTCTTTCCTTTACAATAAACTCCAGGAATTTGAAAGTGATCTGTTTACCCACATACATCTTGAAAACAATATTCTTTTCCCAAAAGCTTTGGATATAGAAAAAAAACTAGAAACGGCTTAAATCTTTGAAAAACCAACTGTTTACTGAAAAGTAGCTTGCAGGGTCTTGTATAATTTCTTATCCAATATCCATTCTGAAATCACAGAAAATAAGGCCCTGCAGGTTGCTCATTTTTGAATGAAGAAAGCTTTTGTCTAATCAAATTTGCTAAAGATAGGTTTATGAAAAAAGTTGATTGTATTATTGTAATTCACAGAAAATTAATATGAAATGAAAAAGGTTTTATTATCTCTTTTTACTGCGGCCATACTTTTTGGGTGCAGCTCGCAGGATTCCGCCACTGTTGCGGAAGATCATTCGGATCATGATCATGCTGCTGCCACGCATGAAACGGACGCTCATGAACAGGCCTCACCTGCAGATGCGACCGCACTTGCAACCGGAGTTCCTGACTTAAATAATGGCGCTAAATGGAAAGCAGATGTGAGTACAAATGAAAATGTTGCAAACTTGAAATCGATCATTAATGAGTTTAAGGTAAATGCAGATCCGGAAGTGAAAGATTACCAGGCTTTCCAGGTTAAATTCACAGACGGTATTGGTAAAATGGTGAAAGAATGCAAAATGCAAGGAGCCGACCATGATGCACTTCACGTATGGCTGGAGCCATTAATGAAAGATAATAAAGACATGAAAGGTCTTGATTCGAAAGAATCCCTCGCCAGTGCTTTTCACACAATAAGCCAGCGTGTAGATTTATACCCTCAATATTTTGAATAAAAAATGATTATAAGTGCCAATACAAAAATAGCCGCTATACTGAAGCATAATGCGGATGCGCTTGAAGCGATCATCAGCATTACTCCGAAGTTTGAAAAACTTAGGAATCCTTTACTTAGGAAATTGATGGCAGGAAGGACAAGTATTGGAATGGCATCAAAGATCAGCGGCTGTAGTGTAGAAGAATTTTTTACAAAATTGGCACCTTTAGGTTTTGAAATTGATATGGTGATTTCTCCGGTAAATGAGATTAAACCTCATTTGCCGGCTTTTTTTAATTCTTTGAAACCGGATCAGATCAGGGAACTGGATGTGCGTCCCATAATAGATGCAGGCGCAGATCCGCTATCATTGATCGTCAAAACAGTTAAGAATATTAAGCAAGGTAACGCGCTTAAAATCATTAACTCCTTTGAGCCCACGCCCTTGCTTTCCTTATTGAAAAAACAGGGATTTGATTCTTATGTAGATACAATTGATGAAAACCTCGTTGAAACTTATTTTTATAAAACAGGGGACAATATTGTTGACATCCACAAAGAAGCAGATGCAGAAGATGGATGGGATGCCTGCATGGAAAAATATACCGGTCACCTGGAAACGGTGGATGTGCGGGAACTTCCAATGCCACAGCCAATGATGACAATATTAGGCGCGATTGAAAATCTTCCAAAAGACAAAGCGTTATTTGTTTATCATAAAAAAATTCCTGTTTTTCTTTTGCCTGAATTAAAGGAAAAAGGGTTTGATTTCAGAATAAAAGAGATCAGCGAAAACCAGGTACATCTCTTAATCTTTAAAGAGTAATATGTTTCCTTCTCCTTCAAATCAGGGATTTTCCAAAAATACATCGCATAACCTTGTGCTTCCTTTTTATGTGTATGCGGCAATTTCTTTTTTGATTGCTACACTGTTCTTATTTTTCTCTTCCTCTGCATTTTTGCAACATTATTTTCATCCCGAAACCCTGGCTATTACGCATATAATGGCGCTTGGCTGGGGTACCATGATGATCTTCGGTGCAAGTCATCAATTAGTTCCGGTACTCATTGAACGAAAAATCTTTAGTGAACCTCTCGGCTATGTTTCCTTTATATTGGCCGGAGTGGGAATTCCATTGCTGGTGTACGCGTTTTATTATTTTCAATTTGGCTGGCAGGCAAAGTGGGGAGCGATTCTTATCAATGCAGCGATACTTATTTACCTGGTAAACATCACCGTTAGTATGTTAAAAAGCCCGAAAGAGAATGTGCATGCAGTATTTGTTTTTACCGGAACGCTGTGGTTATTTATCACTACGTTGATCGGTCTTTTCCTGGTGTATAATTTTACGCATACTATTCTTTCTTTCGACTCTCTGCATTATCTTCCTTTGCATGCTCATCTTGGAATCGCAGGTTGGTTTTTATTGCTCGTTATGGGAGTTGGTTCGAGGTTGATTCCAATGTTCCTGATCTCCAAATATGATAATGTAAAAATGCTTTGGTGGATCTATGGTTTGATCAATGTGGCACTGATTATTTTCATTATTGCTTTTTTGTATAGTTCAAATTCGCTCCTGTATATTTTGCCTGTAGGGATGGTATTTTCTGCGATTATTTTATTCGGCAGATTCTGTATCAAATGTTATAAAGACCGGTTAAGAAAAAAAGTGGATGAGCCATTGAAAATATCATTGCTTTCTATCTTTATGATGGTTATCCCAATTCTTTTTTTACTGATCATTATTCTTTGGGTTTTATTTTCGGCAGAAAATCCTTCTCTTATTTTAACTTATGGTTTTTGTATCTTCTTTGGCTGGATCACAGCGATCATTTTTGGAATGACCTTTAAAACGCTTCCGTTTATTTTGTGGAACAAAACCTATCATATAAAAGCCGGTAAGGGCAAAACGCCAAACCCGAAGGACTTATTCAGCACCGCGGTTTTTAAATGTATGGCAGGCGTTTATATTGCCGGATTTGTCTTATTTATAACCGGTATTCTGTTTCAAAGTGGAATGATTTTAAAATTTGCTTCTTTTTTATTAATTCTGACTGCATTTTTGTACAATACGAATGTATTTAAAATGATTTTTCACAAACCCCAAAAGGCATGAATATATTAACCAACGATGAGGAAAAATGTTCCAGGGCTCTTGATTATTTATCGGAAGTGCTGGATCCGGAAATAGGATTAAATGTTGTTGATCTCGGATTGATCTATCAGGTGGATTTTGAGGAAGGAACAAAGACGATTTATTGCACCATGACTTTAACGACACAATTTTGCCCGATGGGAGAATCGATTCAAAGCGGTGTGATCAGTGCATTGAATGAGGCGTACCCGGATTTTTCGGCGGATGTAAATGTGATTTTCAATCCTCCATGGAGTTCTGAAAAAATATCTCCGGAGGGACGTGACTTTTTAAATAGGTAATTATGCTCAGCAAGACTTGTAAGACAGCAATTAAAGCGGTCATTTATTTATGTTCAAAATTTGAAAGCAATGAAAATGCTTCCATAAAAGAAGTGGCAGAATACATCAATGCTAATGAGCATACTATTGGAAAAGTAATGCAGACATTGGTCAAACAAAATATTATCAAAAGCATGAAAGGCCCGTCAGGCGGATTTTTCATCACAGAAGCTCAGCAGATGCAACCCATTATTAACATCGTGGAAGCGATCGATGGGAAAGAACTTTTTATAAGTTGTGGCCTTGGATTAAGCAGGTGCTCTGCCTCGCATCCTTGTCCGATCCATAATGAGTATAAAGAAGCAAGAGATATTTTAGAGAAACTTTTCAGAGAAAAAAGAGTGCTTGATTTATGTGTGCCAATTAATGCAGGAATCGCGTATTTGATTGGGTAGTTCGTAGTTCAGAGTTCAGAGTTCAGAGTTCGTAGTTCAGAGTTCAGAGTCAGAGTTCAGAGTTCAGAGTTCAGAGTTCGTAGTTCAGAGTTCGTAGTTCAGAGTTCAGAGTTCAGAGTTCAGAGTTCAGAGTTCGTAGTCTGTGGTTCGTGGTTCGTGGTTCGTAGTTCAGAGTTCGTAGTTCGTAATTTGTAATTCGTAGTTTGTAGTTTAAAATTCAACGCGCAGCATTCAACTATTTTCAACGCGCAGCATTCAACCTGATACCTGATACCTGTTACCTAATACCTAATACCTATTCCCTACATAATCCCATAATCCAACACCCTCTTCACATATTGCTTATTGTCAAAAATCCAGGTTACTTCGTAACTGCCTGTACTATCGCGGGAGAAAATATAGAAATAAATCCGTTGTCCATCTGCTGATTTATAAAGAGCATTGGTTGTTTTTTGGCTTCCTTTATCTGAATAGGTTAATTGCAAATTATACAGATCAAAATAGGCAATAGGTGGAACTACTACTGTATCACCATCCACGATTAAAGTTACATCGCTGATATACGTTTTAGGAACTGTTCCATAATTACCGTAGTAGGGTTTTTTATCTATTCTTATCAGGTATTTATCATCATAATCCAGTTTGTGTCCTTCCTCTTTAAATGGAGCAATTTTCACAGAAGCTTTTATACCATCTCCTTCAAAATTCATAAAATCCTTACCGAAATCCGAATAGGAAAATTTACTCAAAGGGGTGGTTCCAACACTTTCGCTGATGCCGGCAAGAGCAAATGTGGCTACTTCCGACCGCAAACTTTTTGGTTGTAATCGTTTAAACGATTCTCTCGTCCTGCGTGTATCTGTATAGTCCAATTCTGTTGTCTGTGCAATTATATTACCCGAAGCAGATAAGAGTAGGCAAAAGAAAATCGTAAGAAAATGTGCTTGCTTTTTTCTCATGAGTATTTTTAATTTTTTAATAATTAATCAACCGTCGGATAGCCTTTATCTATCCAATCTGCCTTTATGCTTACCGGCAGATTTAATAAATGATAGTTGGTAAAATTCATTTCCTTAAGAAGTTCAATAGCGGGACGAACATTCGGGCACCTCTCGAAAGGGCAACATCCACAATAGATCACGATGCTGGTATCTTTTGGCAAATTCAGAATTTCCTCTTTAAGCTTTGTAAGATTTTCATTCTCTGATGCTGCGCCAAGATCGGTTGAATGAGGAATTAGTGCCATTGGGCCAACACTTAGAATAATAGGTAATTGTTTATTTTCCCGGATGCTTTTTGCAAGTAACGCAGGAGCCATCAATTGGTCTTTTGTCCAGTTATTTACTTGTTGGGCATTGCTTGTAAAACTAATCAGCAGGAATACTGAAATAAAAAAAGCGGAGAAAGTATATTTAAATTTCATCTTGAAAATGTTTAGTTATATTTTCAAATGTAAAATAAAATGACCGCATACCGGCATAATTAACGTTCTATAAGCAGACCGGTTTTTGCCTTTGAATGCCTGTTTAAAAAGGACTTCATATCTGCAAATGGGATACTTCCTTTATTTACTTTTAATTGAAATTTTGGTGCGGGAGATTTCATGTCGATCGTAAAATTAAGGTTAAATGGTTGTCCACCAACTTTTAGTTCCATACTATCCGTATGTAATTCCTGGAGTTGTTTATTATAAAGAAGGTCGAAATTTCCATCAACCTTCTGATCTGTTAGGATTCCTCGGCCGCCTTCTGAAAAAACAAGCTTATTTATTATTAAACCTGCTTTTACATTAAGCAAAAGCGCGGAGTCGCTGTCATTAATATTTACAGCAAGTCTGTTAACAAACAGATCGT
This sequence comes from Chitinophagales bacterium, assembly GCA_038242375.1. GTDB lineage: Bacteria > Bacteroidota > Bacteroidia > Chitinophagales > Chitinophagaceae > Ginsengibacter. The sequence continues at coordinate 1,397 of JBBSSE010000027.1, read as the reverse complement.
ATAATTTATTTTTTTCTGCATCGTCAATTGTCAATCCGACATCTTTGAGCACCACTCTCTTCAAACTCAGATTCTCTCCGGAAGAAGGTGTTGTACTTTGGGCAGATGCTTCTTTTAATTTAAATAAATAGCCGTTTGTATAACCGGTGGAATCTGTATAAACATAAAATTGTGCATGCTCTATTTTTATTCCTTTCATAGAAAATTGTTTCTTCAAAAGCTTCATAGCATCCACCTGTACAAATACATCTTCTCCTTTAAAAAAGGGATAATGGTGATTTTTAAACTGTAAATCAGTGATCTCGACTTCGTTTAAAAGAACAGATATCCTTGGGAAGTTTCGGAAAAAGCTTAAACTAATATCTCCAATAGTAACATGCCCGTTAATTTCATTTTCAATTTTTTGCGTAATATTTTTAACGATATCCGCTTTATTCAGATTAATGTACACAATAAGAACGAGGTAACCAACCATAAAAAGGGTGATTAAAATAAGGATTGTTTTAAGAAAATATTTTATAAACTTATTCACCTGGATAGCGATTTGTTATTTGTAAGAAATTCATAATGGGTTTTTATTATGTCATTAAAAATATTTCCCTGATTTGTTTTTTTTGAATCTTTGTACATGAGCACCGCGATTATTAAATCTGGCTGATTTATCGGGATTCTTTCATAAACTTTATCTTTTATTAGGGCAATTTACCCTTTTAAAAGATCAGGTTTTCTTTTTACCGGCAATTTATTAAACGCTACAAAAGTTTTAATATTTTGCTGATTTTACACGCTGCATATTATCAGGGATTTCTGTCATTCATTTACTGATGATAAATACCTTATTTTGCGCAATCACCAAAACCACACAAAAAGTATGTCTGCGAAAATTACAGTAAGAAATAACGGATCTTTATTAATTGAAGGGAATTTTGAAATCGTTGATAAAGATGGAAATGTTTATGGTCTTGGAGGCCGTGAATTGGTCTCAATTTGCCGTTGCGGACGTTCTCAAAACAAGCCTTATTGCGACGGAGCACATAAAGGTCATTTTGAACACGAAGCCGAAGCATTTAATCTTCCTGAGAAAAAACCAGCTATTTAGAAACTACCGTATCTAAAACTACCCGCATCCCTTCCCGGTCTGCTTTTGCTTTCTTTTTAAAGTATCCGCGCAGCAGGAAATTGTGTTGCAGAGCTTCCATGTTCTCATCCAATTTCTTGCTGGCGTCCTGGAGGTTATTTAATGTTCCTTTAATTTTTTCGGCAGATTGTTCATCGCTTAACAACATACCTAAAGGCGCATTTTTATCCTGAAGTCCTGCATTCAAAGTGCTTCCCGCTGTTTTTAAATTATTAATCGCAATTCTGGATGAATCTGCTACAGCCTGTAGACTTGTAAC
>JBBSSE010000026.1:0-14051 GCA_038242375.1 Chitinophagales bacterium | reverse complement strand
TAATTTAATAAGATTAAGTAAAATAATTCAATGATGCATTTTCTATCACCTTTCCCTTTCAGTAATATTATAGATGTTATGAATGCACTGTAAATTTAATCATATAGCTTATTAAATTTTGTTAAAGCATTCTAATGAAATATAAAAGAAAATATAAAAGAATAAGTGCGGATATTTTTTTAAAGGAACGAAAAGATAAAATGAGCAAAAAGATGCCGCGAAATTATAAACTATATCCTTCTTTTTATTTTTATTAATGAAACAATCAACTGTTCATTCTGTTCTAAAAACCAAATATGGTAAGAGAAAGTTGATTTACTAACCAACTGATAAAACAATAACTTTGCTGATAAATAATCAGCATGACAAATAACGATATTCTCAAAAAATTAAGAGTTGCTCTTTCTCTTAAAAATGATGATATTCTTCATATTTTATCTCTTGTAGATTTTGAAATAACGAAAGGCGCACTCGGCGATCTTTTTAGAAATGAGGACCATCCCGGCTATGTAGAAGCAGGCGATCAGATCTTAAGAAATTTCTTAAACGGATTAATTATTTACAAACGGGGCAAACTGCCAGATCCAAAAATAGACCCCGATACAAAATAAATAATTTGCAAATCTTATTTCCATAAAAAAAACAATGCCCCGATAATTCAGGGCATTGCTTTTTTAAAATTTCAATAGGTACTTAGTACATATAATTTATTGGGCGGAATCATCTTTCCATTCTCCAATTTTACCATCAAGGTCCACATACTGACCATTCTTTAAAGCGGTTGTTTGACCATCAGTTGATTTTACGGTACCATTTGCCATTACAATTGTTCCATTAGCTAAAGTAACATCTTCTGTAAGTTCACTTTTTTGACCTGCTTTAATTTGCCACATCTTGCTATCTTTCATAACATAGATATCTTTCTTTTGAGTTTTTTGTTCAGTTGGAACAGTATCTCTCGTGGGGATTGTATCCTGTGCAAATGCACCAAAAGAAAGAGCTACTGCGATCATTGTAAGATATACGTTTTTCATTTTTTTTAATTTTTAATAGTTTAGAGATTGATTTCCCTTATAGATTCCAAAACCGTACCAACTGGATTTATTATTGAATAATCCGGTAGGCGCTTTATGAAAAAACGATCTTCTATCTAATTGAACTGCAATACATTAAAATTTAAATGTTAAAGTAAAAAAATAAACTTTCTTCCCTAAAACAAACACAAAAATTTTCATTTTTCAAACAAAAAAATAGTAGATTTCATTAAAATCCGGGCTTTTTTTAAAAAATTCAGGCTGAAAAATATTAAAAATCGTCAGGTTGGAATTTTGATTGGTCCATTTTTCTTTAAATTGGGTTTTAATAACCTCTAATTTTTAAAAAATTCGATTATATCATTATTGTTTAGGAATTACATAAAATAGTTTTCACTACTTATCAATTTTGTACATTTGGGCATACAAATCTTTTTGATAAAAATGCTCAAAATATTGTTTGGTTAAACAGGCAGAAATAAAAATAGGATTGAACCAAAATCATCTCATGAAATTAATATCATCATACTTTTTTATTTCGATTCTTTTATTGATTTCCTGTAATAATACACCTCAATCAAAAAAGCAGCCGCCGGTTCCGGAAACTGTTTTGGATTTGCAGGAAGCGAATGCAAATGATTCAATTCCTGTTTATAAAAAATACGATGTTCGATCGGGCGTAATCACCTTCAACACGTCCATGAGTACTCTAACGGTGAATGTCACTTACAAAACAGTTATTTCCTTTGATCATTATGGAATGAGAGAGCGCAGAGATACGTACGATGGAGATGTTTTAACTGAAACATTCCTGTGTGATGGTTTCAATAATTACAATATTTCGCATGCACACAAAAAGATCGTCCGGACAGGAAAAGCATATCGGGGAACAGAATCGAGATTTGGTTGGGATCAGATCAAAGAAGAAGATATAAAATCCGGGAGAGTGATCAAAAGACCAACACAAATTATTGCAGGTAAAAAATGCCAGGTTTTTTCAATTTTGACAGGAGTAGCCACTGTAACGTATGGTGGCTGGAATCATATTATACTGCTCAATGAAGTAGAAAGTCCGGGTGGAAAAAGTTTTTCTAAGGCCGTAAATGTAGAAACAGATTCTGTGGATCCTGATACATTCAAATTACCAAAAGGATATGCTGCAAAGGGTTAGAAAATAGAATTTAATTAACCATAATACAGAAATTCAAAGACGAATTTCAGGCGCGAATTAAAATTCATTCTCGGACACGTCGCGACCTGTCCTTACCTAACACCTGATACCTACAACCTAATACCTAACACCTGATACCTGATACCTGATACCTGATACCTGATACCTGATACCTGATACCTGATACCTATATGTTAACAATTGTTAACCACACATGAAATTGCAGAATAAATGAATAAATTTGCGGCGCAAAAAACAGTCTAAATCACACGTATGCAAATTCAACTTTTAAAATCCAAAGTTCACGGCGCTGTCATTACAGAAGCTAATTTAAATTATGTAGGAAGTCTTACCCTCGACGAGGATCTGATGGATGCCGCCGGCATGATTGAAAACGAAAAAGTCCAGGTTGTAAATTCCAATAACGGAGAACGAATTGAAACCTATTTAATAAAAGGTGCAAGAGGAAGTGGTGTTTGTTGCCTAAACGGACCCGCTGCCCGGAAAGGTCTCACAGGCGATGGAGTAATTATTATTTCTTATTGTATTCTTCCTTTTGAAGCGGCAAAAACTTATGTACCAAAAATTATCTTTCCAAAAGAAGGAAATAAGCTTTAGAAGATTCATCTTGGTGTCGTGGTTGGTGTTTTCACCAACCACGACACCAAGACTTTAATTTGAAAGTATTGTGGTAAATGAGAACACCAAACACGGTTGCGAAATAACGTGTACCGTTGGTGCTAAACAATAACCGCCAGCCCGCCGATTGTATCAGATTAAATCAGCTGCCTCTCATTCATCAGAAATCAATCTCCTTCTATAATTAACCGGGCCATTTCTTCCGCTACTTTACTACCGAGTGCCACACCCATTCCTCCGAGGCGGAAAGCACCATAAACGTTTTCGGAAGATTGGCGGATAATGGGAAATTTATTTGCGCCGAAAGCCATGATACCACTCCATCTTTGTTCTATTGTAAAAGGAATACCCGGAATAATCATTTGGCTCAACTTTTCTTCAAGTGCCTGCTGAATCTCTGTATTCAATTCAAAGGCTGTACTTTCTTCTGTCTTAAAATCCAGGTTTCTGCCACCACCTAAAAGTATACGTCCATCTATTTCCCGGAAATAATAATATCCTTTATCAAAATGGAAGGTTCCTTTTACTTTCAGGCCTTCAATCGGAGCCGTAATCAAAACCTGGCCCCGGCCGGGATGTATGTCTTCTCCCGGTAATAAATCAGACGTGAATGCATTGGTACAGAGAATTAATTTATCCGTTCTAAACGTAATTTTCTCTACGGAAAATGAATTCAACACATTCACTGAAACACCTTCTTCTTCCTGCGAATAATCCTGCACGTTAGCACCCGTTTTAATTTCTATTCCTTTTCGCAAGGCAAGGTCAATTAATGCCCGCATCATTTTCCCGGTGTGCAATTCTCCTTCGCCAAGGTTTTCAATCAATGCTTCTACATTAGTTTTTGAGAAGCCAAATTCATCAATTTTATGATTAGCCAATTTAAAAAACGGATTTCCAGAACTGCGTCGTAATAAGGTATTCAGATAACCAATTTTATCAAGAGAAACTGTTTCCGCTTTTGAGATTAATTCATAGCTTCCACGTTCAGTATAACCAATCGCATTATCTCCCAGCCGCATTCTCAATTTCCACAATCCTTCCTTCCGCCAGTTAAAAAGTTTCACTACTTCCTCTTCCGTAGAGCTTTCCAAATCATCCAATAATTCTGTCACACTTCCCATGCAGGCAAATCCGGCATTGCGCGTGCTTGCCCCCGTTGGTAAAAGACCTCGTTCCAATACCAACACACTTCGGGAAGGATATTTTTCTTTTAGTTCTATGGCAGTACTCAACCCTGTAATGCCAGAACCGATAATAATATAATGGTAGTGTAAAAAGGATTGCGATTCCCAATAACTCAACATAGAAAGAAATTTGATTAAGGAGAAAAGAAATCTAAAAATAAGACTACTTTCCGGAAAGAGTTATCTCCGGAGAATAAGTATCTGTTCGTACTGTGGCCTGCAAATCATGGAGGATGGTATAAAGCCCAAAGTTTGTCCGGTTAATATAAATAAAATGCTTCGCTCCGCGGGCTTGCTTGAACTCAGGCATTTTAGAAATCTTTTCACCGTACGCATATAATTTTTCAAAAAACTCTTCCTGGCTGAAATCAAACACAGGAGTGGTATAAGGTTTTCCAAAAAGACCAATCATATCCTTGTAAGCTTCGTAATAAAATTCAACCTGCTTTGGCGTATCATCGGGCAGGATCATTTCCAACTGCCTGAATGCTTTAATAGTGGCTGCTTTATCATTCATAGCATCTTTCTGCACCAACCCGAAAAACGGATTATAAAAATCCGCGGGAATTTCTTTGATACAACCAAAATCAATCACCGCCAACTTTTCTTCGGGTGTAATCAGGAAATTTCCCGGATGCGGATCGGCATGAACGGCGCGTATTTTATGTTGTTGGAAATTATAAAAATCCCATAAGGCCTGGCCTATTTTATTTCTTAATTCCTGCGAAGGATTGGTGAGTAAGAATTCTTTTAAATGAAGTCCTTCCATCCAGTCCATTGTAATTATTTTGGAGGAAGAAAGCTCCGGGTAATACGTTGGGAATACGACATTATTCAACACCTTGCAGGCTTTGGAAAATTCAATAGACCGCTTAATTTCAAGATCATAATCTGTTTCTTCAAGCAATCTTTCTTCTACTTCTTTAATGTAAATATTCAGTTCCTTTTCATTCATACCCAACAAACGGAAAGCAAAAGGTTTCACCATTTTCAAATCTGAAGAAATACTATCTCCCACACCCGGATATTGAATTTTTACAGCCAGTTTTTTATTGTTTAAAGTAGCCTCATGCACTTGTCCAATGGATGCCGCCCTCGTAGATTTAATATTGAACGTGTCATAAATATCCTGTGGTGATTTACCGAAACTTTTTGTAAAAGTGCGCATGATCAATGGACCGGATAATGGTGGTGCATTGTATTGAGCCTGCGTAAATTTATTGACATAAGCTTTTGGTAACATATTTTTATCCATGCTCAGCATCTGGGCTATTTTCAAAGCGGAGCCTTTGAGTTCACTTAATGAATTATAGATATCAGACGCATTATCTTCATTCAATTGTTCTTTGTCCAGGTCCGGATTAAACAACTTTTTAGAATAATGTTTAAGGTAATTTCCCCCAATCTGGAAACCGGTTTTCACAAATTTAGCAGAACGCTCCACTTTTGTTACCGGCATGGATTCCTGTGTTTTCATAAGCCCATTTTTTCTTTGAACTTGCTATTTTGTGCTAAAAACTTTCCGTATTCAAAGAGATTATCTATAGGTGAGCGTTGAAATAAATCGAAGGTTACATTGATTCCTTTTTCAATAACTTCATCCGTTTTTTCAAATTCCGCGCTACTGTCATCTATCCAGAAGTTCAAAATAAATTTGAACTGAATCCAAAGAGCATCTTTGTACCTTTTTGTAAATAATTTTCGATCTGCCAATTCACCACTTTCCAAACCTTCCTGAATAATTTCTTCAGAAAAGCTTTCAAACATACTCCTCGTACTTGTAAGGGCAGATGGAGTGGAAAGTCTGTTGCACGTATGTTTGAGACTGTAAATAATAAAACTTCGCCTGGATTTGAGTAACTCTATAAAACTATAAAAAAATGAAAGCATTTTCTCACGGGAGGAATATTGAGTCCATACATCCTGGGAGGAGGAAAGAGCGATTGTTTCCCTCGTCAAAGATTCCCATTCATTACTTTCAATTGCTTCAAAAGAAGCAAAATAATTGTAGAATTCGGCCTCTGAAATTCCCAATGTTTTAGCAAAAACATAGACTGATTTTGGAGGAGCATCATTGGTAAGTATGTAATCAATATAACTATGAGCAATTTGTTCTGCTGTTATGATCGGTTTAGCTTTTGCTTTTGCCATTATAATATTTTTTATTTTAGGAGTTAAATTACCGGAAATCGTCTAAATTTTTAATGGTATTAAAGATAATCCATAATGATATTATAGAATGGTTAAGATTCATAAAATCATCCTAATTCTCAATCATCCGTGAAAACTAGTTACTACCAAAATGCTGAATATCCATTGCATTCAAATGGGAAGCATCAGGCTTTCCTGGCCGGTTTCAGAACACCCGGTATTTTCCAATGGCCCTTACGTTCTCCTTTTGCCAATAATAATATGGTGAAAACAATACAGATCGTTCCGATCCAATCCATTAAACCAAAAGGAACATTCAACCAAAATACGGCCATTACTGTAGCGGAGAGTGGTTCTGCGGAAGCAAGCAGACTGGTGGTTTGAGCACCGATCATTTTAACTGCTGACAGATAAATATAAAACGAGATCAGACTCCCGGGGAAAATAATAAAGAGAGTAAATACCCAGGTATATCCATCCCATACACCCGAAATATTCCAGGGCGCATGTACAAAGGAAAAACCAATTCCTCCGATAATCATTCCCCAACCGATCACCAATGCTGCGGAATATTTATTTAATAAATTTACCGGTTTCACTGTATAATATGCCAGGGCAACGGCAGACATTAATCCCCAAAAAAGACCTTCTGATGATATGGATAAGCTTTCAATGCTGCCATGCGTAACCAGTAAAAAGGTTCCTGCTATTGCCAGGAAAATAGCCAGTGATTGTTTGAAATTAGGTAGTTTTTTATTTATAATTGCGAGATAAACCGCTATTAATACCGGTCCTACATACTGCAAAACTGTTGCTGTAGCAGCATTAGAGTGTTTAATCGCGGCAAAATAAGTGTATTGAACAGCTACAATTCCTAAAAAGGCAAATAGAATAAGTTGAATGCTGTCCTGCTTATTTTTCCAAATCAGCCAAAAATCATTTTTCCCCTGGGAGATGGAAAGTGCCAACAATATTACTCCTGAAACTAACAACCGAACAACTACTAACCACTCAATACTCATAGCTCTTTGCTGAAAAAGAAACTGGCCAAAATTCCCTGAAACACCCCAAAGAATCGCCGCGAAGAGAGCGTAAATGTACCCGGTTAATTGTTTATTATTTTTCATTATTGAGCAAAAGAATGATTATTGAAATAATATTCCGATTGTTTTTTTGGCTGCGAAAGTACTTAGCTTTGAGCTAAGAGCTCTGAGTTATAATCAATTAGTCGTAGACCAATTTAACAATCCAACCATTCATCAATAATTAATAATTCATTAATTATCTCCCTTCTCCTCAAAATGTATCCCCTTATTATATTCGCCGGTTAAAAAAACAACTATTTAAACTCAAAAATATTTATTAAGAGTCACGCAGCGTTTTAGTTAAAACCAAAGTCATGTTTTTATAAAACGAATATTATGAGTAAATATATTTCCCTGTTTTCTCTTTCATTATTATTCTTCTCCTGCTATCCTGGCAAAGGTGACCTAAGAGGAGACGTAGATGCTTATGTGCCGGTTTACAGCACTATGAAAGACATTCACGACATACAAGTTGAGGAAAAAAAGACGACCCTCCAGGCAGGAAAGATTTATGCATACCAAAGTTATATCTTTCAAAATGACCTGTTTACGGGCATCCATATTATTGACAATAAGGATCGCAGTCATCCGGTTAAAATTGCCTTTTTGAAATTGCCTTTGAGCACGGAAATCGCCATAAAAGATAATTATCTATACACAAATAATTACTTGGACCTGGTCGTTTTTGATATTTCTAATCCGGCCAAACCCAAACTGGTCAAAAGAGTTGAAAATATGTTTCCGGTTTCAGTTGATCAGAAACATCCTCCTGTTATAAATGCCTATTTCCAATGTCCTGATCCCTCAAAAGGAGTAATAGTAAGGTGGGAAAAGAAAATTATTCCCAGGCCGGATTGTCGTAGATAACCGAATGGTTTATGTAATCAGTTAAACTAAAAAATTATGAAAAAATCTATATTTGCCCTTCTTTGCATTTCACTTCTTTCTCTGAAATGTGAAAAACAATCTGTTTCAAATTCTTCCTCATCAGGTGAAAGTTCCACCGGACAAGGAGGTTCCCTGGCAAGATTTACTATAGTCGGAAACTATTTATATACTGTGGATGATCAGCAACTGAAAGTCTTTGATATCCAGACTCCGGATGCGCCTGTATTAAAAAACACCCAGGATGTAGGTTTTGAAATTGAAACGATATTTCCTTTTAAGGACAAACTTTTTATAGGTTCCACTACCCAGGTTCACATCTTCTCTATTTCTGATCCTGCCCGGCCACAAAAGTTGAGTGTCGCCATTTCTCCTGAGGTACTAAGACGGTGCGATCCGGTTGTAGCCAAAGACACAGTGGCCTATGCAACTCTTAGAACGAATGGGCCATGTGGCGGAAGACAAAGTATTCTTGCTGTATATAACATTAAAGATATTAACAATCCTGTCCAGGTAAGTTCTTATCCGGTTGGAGAGCCTTACGGGTTGGGCTATTCCAATGACGTACTTTATGTTTGCGATAAACAAATGGGACTGCTTCTATTTGACATTTCCAAAGCATTTGACATTAAACCTATTAATGTCCAAATAAAGGACGGAAATTATATAGATGTAATCCCTTATGGCAATACACTTATTTGCTGGGTGAGTACAGGTATTATCTTATATGACATTTCTGATAACCGGAATCCGGTTCTGATAACAACCATAAATTAAACATGCAAAAGCTTTTTATCATTGCCTTTCTACTGATCACCTGTTTCCATGTAAAAGGTCAGTGGATTACGGACAATCAACAGGAAACAGAAAAAGCTCCTTTTCAAAAAAATATCATCGTCAGAGTCAATTTCGCGGGACTTTTAGATTTTTATGACCAGAATATTTCTCTTGGCGCAGAATACCCATTCAACCCACAATGGTCTGCCGGAATAGATGCAGGCTATATTTTTCAATCTGAATATATCAGGGAAAACACAGGTGTAAAAGGCATGATTTTACGTCCATTTATTCGGTATTATTTTAAAGAAAAGAGAACAGGTTTTTTAGAAGCAAACCTGCATTATAAAAACGTCGTCTACAAAGTGAAAGATTGGATAGGAAGAGATATCACGAATGGCATTCCTGCCTATGAAGAATTATCCATCTTTGATTTTAATAAAAATGTTTATGGTATCAACGTGGTCATTGGCAATAAATGGAATTTAGATAAGAAAAATAATCGTATAAAACTGGAACCTTATGCAGGATTAGGTGCAAGAATCAGAAGACAAAAATCCGGAAACGGATCTTTTGCTTTTAACAATAATTGGTTTTCTCCTGATTTTGAGCCGAAGTTTTCTTATTTAGCTATCTTGATGGGAATGCGGTTGACGTTCAAATTGTAGAGCTGTGAGCTATCAGCTTTTGGCTTTTAGCTATCAGCTTTTAGCTACCAGCTGTGAGCCATGAGCAATTCAACCATTCAACAGCTTTTGCCATTCAACTATATTCAACAGCTTTAGCCCATTCAACTATATTCAACAGCTTTAGCTATTCAACTATTTTCAACAGCTTTAGCCATTCAACTATCTTCAACGGCTTTAGCCATTCAACTATCTTCAACGGCTTTAGCCATTCAACTATCTTCAACGGCTTTAGCTATTCAACTATCTTCAACAGCTTTAACCATTCAACTATATTCAACCGCTTTAGCTATTCAACTATATTCAACAGCTTTAGCCCATTCAACTATATTCAACCGTTTTAGACCATTCAACTATATTCAACGGCTTTAGCTATTCAACTTATTCAATGGTTTTTCCCCTTCTCCTCAAAATGCTCCACTTTATTATGAACCGGTTTTACGGTCCCTAAGTATTTATAAATCGCTACCAGATCAGTCGAATCCATTCCAGCGTACATCGTCCAGGGCATAACAGTATTTACCTGATTTTTTGCCATAACCGGAAGATTATCCGGATTCGAATAGTCTTTAAATCTATCTACAAAAATCTCCGGTGTCCAGGAGCCAATTCCAGTTTCTACATCAGGAGTTATATTTGCAGATCTAAGCATGCCATTGGGCATTGAAAATTCACGGCCACCGGTAAATGCTTTTTCTTCAATAATTTGTCCCCGCTTTACCGGTGTATGGCATTCAATACAGCCTGCGGCATTGATCATGTAGGCTCCATATTTTAATGTATCGGTTTTAGGAGGCTTTGTTTGTGGGTCTCCTTTCTTTGGAATCGTATTTAAAATGAAATTCATGGGAAAATCAACCACGTGTGCCGGAGTTACATTTTGGATAGGTTTCAAAGATCTTACGTAAGCGATAATATCATAAATATCTTCTTTATCCATTCTACTATAATATGAATAAGGCATAACGGGGAAAAGCGGATCCCCATTTTTACTTACGCCCGTTGTTATAGCCCGGTATATATCTCCATCTGTCCAGTTTGAAAGATGGTCAGGCGTAATATTTTTTGAATAAAACTTTCCGGGGAAACCCATATCCTCACTGAAAAATTCACCACCCTTTCCAAGAGTTCCCGGAGTAACAGGTCCGGAAAATTTACTCCAATCCCTCGTAGAATGGCAATCCATGCAAATCGTCACATGATTGGCCAGGTATTCACCATGCGCAACTCTTGCAGAAGTTTTATCTACTGAAATATCCGGCGCTGTCTGTACATTTGGGAGAGCAAATTTTATATATGAAATAGCTCCGAGGATAAATACTACCAAAATAACCAAAACGGTTAATAGTACTTTTTTCATTTTTGAAAGGTTTTTATTATAATTAAATTCAAAATATCCGTTGATATAGATCCCTTAATAATGACCCTTTCATAGGTTAGATTCCTGCTTATTCAATCTTGTTCTGTAGTGCCGGCACTACAAATTATCCCAACGCTTTTTCAAGCCTGTCACGTGTCTCTTCAAATGTTTGATGATGATAGGCATGAATCCCTTCATTTCTTGCGGCCTGCACCAGGAAGATCCTGTCGTCCAGGTAAAGGCACTCCTCCGGTCGGGCCTGTGCAATGCCTAGAGCCAATTGAAAAATCTCCGGATCCGGTTTCCGCATTTTTACTTCACAGGAAGAAACAAAAGCATCAAAGAAATCATGCAATTTAAATTTTTGTATGCGGTATTCATTCAATTCACGGGCTTCATTATTTATGGAGATCACTTTTAAATGAGGATGTTTCTTTTTAAACTCAATAAGCCATTGCAAAGTATGTGGCAGTTCAATGGATTGGTCAAATATGAATTGTTTCATTTCTTCTTTGGAAAAATCTCTCGGATGATTGAAAATAACTGTATCGAGGTAAGTGTCAAGGGTTATTTTACCAATCTCATAAACATTAAAGATGAAATTATGGAGCACATCCATTTCCTGGTAATTAAAACCAAATTTCTCTGCTGCTGATGCGCGCGATTCATGTCCCCAACCATTTGATAGAAGCACTCCTCCTATATCCGAAAACAGTACTTTATATCCATTTGCCATAATTGATTCAATATTTTTTTTAAATGTATGAATAAATTTTATTTTTCGAGAGCTTTTACTTTATTCAACCGGCGTAAATGTCTTTCCGCTCCTGAAAACCGGGCATTTAAAAAGGATAATACATATTCCTGCGCCGCAGCAAAAGCGGTCACCCTTCCTCCCAGGCAAATCATGTTCATATCATCATCTTCAACACCCTGATGGGCTGAAAAATAGTCATTGATCAAAGCAGCTCTCACGCCGGGAATTTTATTTGCCGCAATGGCAGCACCCACACCACTCCCACAAACTGCCACAGCCCTATCCACTTCATTTGCAGAAAGAGCCTTAGCCAGTGGAATGATTAAATCAGGATAATCATCACTATTTTCTATTTCAAATGCACCATAATCAATCACAGAATATCCCTTTTCTTTTAAAAAGGCGATTAGAATTTCCTTTAACTCAAACCCGCCGTGATCCGCGGCTATACCAATTTTCATAACAGGAATCATTTAATTTAAAAAAGAATTGTTTTATATTTAAGCTGCATAAAGTTAGGAATTTAAGAAAGGAATTTTTAAAATAATATTATTTAGAAAAAAAATATCCTCCTAAAAAATAAAAAGATTTCCGGATAAGATTCTCTTCAAAAATATAAAATGACGTTTCCGGATAATTATTCAGGATGGAAACAAAACGGAATCTTTCAAAATAAATCTTAAAAATGATAAAGGAATTGGCCCCGAATATTTACCTAAATAACATTCGTAAAATACTCATTATTTTTAACCACATTAATTGATTTAGTATGACAAGAGAAAAAAAATTTATGAAGGAGGCGATTGGGCTTTCTAAACAAAGTTTGACGAATAACACAGGCGGCCCGTTTGGGTGCGTGATAGTAAAAGACAATGTGATAGTGGGAAGAGGAAATAACCAGGTAACTGCGAACAATGATCCTACGGCACATGCAGAAATAGTAGCTATTCGCGATGCCTGTAAAAATTTGAATACTTTTCAATTGGAAGGGTGCGAAATCTATACGAGTTGCGAACCTTGTCCCATGTGCCTGGGAGCTATTTATTGGGCAAGACCATCTATTATTTACTATGGAAACACACGAAGTGATGCAAAAGAAATCGGCTTTGATGATTCCTTGATCTATGATGAAGTAAATACTCCCATTGGAGAAAGAATTATCCCGGCCATCAACCTTGAAAGAGAAGAAGCAAATAAAATTTTTGAGGATTGGGTAGAAAAGCAGGACAAAAAAATATATTAAATACTTTATTTTATTGTTTTAAATAAAAAGTGGATATTTAGATTCAACTAACTTACAAAATAACCAAAACGCCCTATAAATATGTCATGCAAATTTAGTGTAAACTTTAGTGAACCGGCTGAATCAGCCGTATTAAAAGCAAAAAAGGCTGTGGAAAGCCAGAGTGGCACATTCAATGGAGATGTAAACAACGGTGAGTTTGAAGTAACGGTATTTGGGAATAATATAAAAGGAAACTATACCGTTTCGGGCCAGGTTTTAAATATTGAAATTACGGACAAACCATTTTTTGTGCCCTGTAATATGATCGAAACTTTCCTGGTGAAAAACATTTCATAGAATCTATACGGATTCGTGTTTTTTATTAAATATTGTATGAATTTTTTTGAGGAGCTCATTTACTTCAAAGGGCTTTGCAATAAAATCATTTGCTCCGAATTCATAGATAGCGCTTTGAGAAATCCACGGAAAGCCGGAAATAATCAAGACAGGAAGATTTTTTGTAAAAGGAGACTTTTTTATTTTCTTGCAAATATCCAATCCATCTACACCAGAGAGAAACACATCCAATATAATCAGGTTCGGTTTAAAATGATTTATAACTTCTGCACTTCCATCCCATGTATCCTGAGCAAGCACATCAAAACCCTTCCTCACCAGGGTGGTTTTTAAGATCGTCAATAAATCTTTATCATCATCTATGAGTAGTATCTTTGACATATTAACCGAACAACAAAGAGCGTGCGAGAAAATCATAAACAGCAGACGTTTTTCATAAAAAAATTGCCTTTTTTTAAAAATGACAATTGCCATACAATATTTTTCGTCGGATCATTTTCATTTTCCCGTAAAACTTCTGATAACGCTCATTCTTTTTTGGGGAATTGCTCTTCTATGTAGAATATTAAGGGCATTTGAAACACGTTTATATCCACGTATGTGAGACATAATTCGACTTATGCGGGAAAATCCAGATTTTATGAAGAAATATTTATTTTCTCAATCCAGGGCTGCATTGCATTTGCCATCTTCCGATCATTTCCCAACCGGGGAACTTTATTTTGGCCACCTAATTT
>JBBSSE010000025.1:0-14182 GCA_038242375.1 Chitinophagales bacterium | reverse complement strand
CGGTGGGCAATGCTATCTATCCCAAACGCCAGTCCGCTAATAACTAAAACATCTTCTTCTGCTAATTCCTCTATTAATTTCTCACAGATGTTTTTACCATAATCGCTGTTACTGCGCGTGCCCACAATAGCGACAATTTTAGAAGTGTTTAAATCTGCATTGCCTTTGTAATATAATAATACGGGATTATCATAGCAGTTGAGCAATCTTTGCGGATACTCTTTATCTGTAATGAAAAGAGGTTTTATTTTAAATTTAGTAATAAAATTAATCTCCTCCTCAGCCGTTTTAAAGTCATTAAACCTTTTTATGGATTCCGCACGGATGTAACCGATTCCATCAATTTGTTCAAGTTCTCTTTTAGATGCTTTAAAAATTAATTCCGCATTGCCGAAATGGTTTACCAATGTTTTTGCATTCACATCACCTATATTAGGAATTAGGGTAAGGGCTACCTGATACAATAATTGATTTTCCATGCGGGAATTTTTATAATTGTAAAATAGTATAAAATTGTCTTATTAGTACTTTATGGTTGATAATTCTATGTTCTTTTTTTATAAGGGTTAATTTCACCATTCGGGAACATGAATAATTTTAAAATATCTTACCGTACACGCCTTTTGTTTCTATAAAAAGATTACCTTCGCGCCCTAAAAAAAATAATTTTATAATGAAAACAATTACAATCGAAGGACAAATCAGGACCGAATTTGGCAAAACAGCCACCCGTCAATTTCGCTCTGAGGACAAAGTGCCAGCTGTAATTTACGGAGGTGCAAAAGAAATTAATTTTTCTGCTCCGACATCAGCTTTTAAGAACATCGTTTATACGCCTGACTTTATGCTGGCAGACATTCAAGTAGATGGTACCAGTTACAAATGTGTATTGAAAGATATTCAATTTGACAAGGTTTCAGATAAGTTGATCCATCTTGATTTTCTTGAATTAGTTGGAGATAAAAAGGTTATCGTTAATATTCCAATCCGGTTCACCGGTTCACCTGCAGGTGTAAGAGAAGGTGGAAAATTATCGCTTAAAATGAAGAGCCTGAAGGTGAAAACCCTTCCTGAATTTTTAGCAGAAAATATTGAGCTGGATATCTCAATGCTTAAGTTGAATGAAAATATCCGTGTAAGTGACGTAAAAGCGCCAAATATGGAAATTTTAAATTCACCACGTATTCCTGTAGCATCAGTTACAATGACAAGAGCTCTTAAGCAGGAAGAGTCTAAAGTTGGAGGTACTACAGAAGAAGGTACTGAAGAAGCAACTCCAGCGGCTGAAGAATCTAAAAGTTAATTCATTTTCTTTTAATAAAATGCCCTCACTTCTGGGGGCATTTTGGTTTTTACCAATAAGCATTTGACGCTTTCTTAACTACAAAGTTTGCGTACATTTGCACACTAATTTTTAAATACTATCATGGATAGAAATACAGTCATAGGTTTTACTCTTTTAGCATTATTGTTTTTTGGATATTTTTATTATAACCAAAAAGGACAAAAAATAATTGAAAATCAAAAAACACATATAAAGGATTCTCTGGATAAAATTCAAACCAAAATTGATACAGCTCAATTACCGGTTAAAAAGAATGATAGTACGAATGTTACACCTGTATCCACTCTATCTGCCGGATTAATCCAGGATTCTTCCTTATCAGAAGGGACTTTCACTGTTGAAAATAAATTAGCAAAGTATACTTTTACCAATAGAGGCGCTCAACCAAAAATAGTAGAACTTAAAAAATTCAAGACAGCCGGCGGGAAACCACTTATTTTAAATGACGGGAAGTTTAATAATATTTCTTATGAAATAAGAGTTGGTAATCAAACGCTGCAATCGTCCGACTTGCTATTTACCGCTAAACCTGTAATGACTT
Source organism: Chitinophagales bacterium (assembly GCA_038242375.1). Taxonomy (GTDB): domain Bacteria; phylum Bacteroidota; class Bacteroidia; order Chitinophagales; family Chitinophagaceae; genus Ginsengibacter. Next base: position 12,296 of record JBBSSE010000025.1, on the reverse strand, counting down.
CTACTGATAGCAGCCAGGTGATTAGTTTTGTACTAACCACTGCTAATGGTGAAACGATTGAGCATCAATATATTTTAAAGCCGGACGATTATATGGTGGATTTTACCATTAAAATGAATGGCGCGAACAATTTATTATTTCAAAACACATTAAATTTTGTGTGGGATGCAAAAGCAACTCAATCAGAAAAAGAGATTGATTGGGAAACGCAACAATCCCAGGTGGCTTTTGTTGAGAATAATGAATATGATTTTGAGCGGATTGTAAAAGGGAAAGATGATGTAAAGGTTTTCCCTAAAACAGTAGACTGGGTAGCAATCAATCAACAATTTTTTGTGACATCCTTTATAGCGAAGAATAAATTTGTTTCCGGTGAATTGAGATGGGATTCTCCCAAGGATACGGCTTTGCACATAATTGGCAAGGCTACAGCACATCTTAAATATAATGTTCAGGGAAATGATGTATCTATTCCTTTGCAACTGTATTACGGTCCAAATGATTATAAGATTTTAAAATCTTACGATAATGGAATGCAAAATATTGTACCACTTGGTAGCGGTGTTTTTGCTTTCATTAAGTATGTGAACCGGGGGTTTGTGATGCCGGTATTTAATTTTCTTGCTACCAAAATCGTCAGCTATGGACTTATTATTGCTTTATTAACCATCATTATTCGTTTATTAATTTCGCCCTTAACGTATCAAAGTTATTTGAGTGGCGCTAAAATGAAATTGCTTAAGCCGGAAATTGAAGAGTTAAAGAAGAAACATGGAGACGATAAGCAAGCATTTGGAATGGACCAAATGAAGTTGTTTAAAAGCGCCGGAGTTAATCCTTTAGGTGGATGTATACCCGCCGTTCTGCAAATTCCCATTTTCTTTGCCTTATACAATTTCTTTAACTCGAATATTTCTCTACGTGGACAAAGTTTCTTGTGGGCGACGGATTTGTCTTCGTTTGATTCTATTTATCAACTGCCGTTTTCCATTCCATTTTATGGAGACCATGTGAGTTTGTTTACCATCCTTGCTACAGTTACAAGTTTATTGATCTCTTTATATGGTATGGCTAATATGCAGGATACCGGAAACCCTATGATGAAATACCTGCCTTTTATCTTTCCGGTTGTACTATTAGGTGTCTTTAACAGGATGCCTGCAGCTCTTACCTGGTATTATACCGTTTCTAACGTAATTACTTTGTTGATCCAATTTGTTATACAAACCTATATCATTGACCATGAAAAAATATTGGCCAAATTACAGGAAAACAAAAAGCGTCCGGCATCAAAGAGCAAATGGCAGGATAAAATAGATGCCATGCAAAATTCAAATGATAAACTCAAGCAAATGAAAGCAAAGAATGATGCCCGTAAAAAGTAAACTTCTTTATTTTGACTTGCAACTATTGTATTGATAATGTTATCTTTAGTGAAAATCTGAAGAAAGGTATGAAATTTAATAAAATACTAATATTTTCTCTTGCGTTGACTCTTGGTTTTCATGCCAATGCGCAAAAGGCGTTAAATGAAGGCACGCTCATTTACAATATGGCTGTGGAAACAGGATCTGATGCTCCAAAAATGGCTGATATGCTGGACGGTGCTACTACAACTGTTTTCATTAAAGGAAAGCAAAGCAGGGTAGAACTAGTGAGCGGATTAGGAAGTGAAGCAAGCATTTATAATGCAGCTACTCAAAGCGGATTTATCTTAAAAGATTACAGTGGACAAAAATTATTAATTACACTTACTCAGAATGACTGGGAAAGCAATAATAAAAAATACGAAGGAATAGTTTTTGAAAATACCGGCGAAACAAGTGTGATCTCCGGTTTTAGCTGCCGGAAAGCAAATGCCAAATTAAAGAACGGAACGAATTTTACTGTTTGGTATACTACTGATGTTACGTTAGGAAATAAAGATTATGACCCACAATTCAAAACTCTTCCCGGCCTTGCGGTACAGTATGAAATGACCTCAGGTAAAATGAAGTTTAAGTTCACGCTGACTAAAGTAAGCTATGATGCTGTTTCCTCTTCAAAATTTGAAATGCCTAAGTCAGGATACAGGATTATGACTTTTGAGGAAACGAAAAAGCAATAAACGTTAGTCTGAATAAAATCAGGATTAAATCTGATCACTTTAATAAAATAAGTCTATTTAAAATATAGCCTCCCGGATTTTAAAGATCCGGGAGGTTTTTTTAATTTATTGACTTTGGATCATCCAGATTCGAATGTCTTTTATTTTGGTAAATATTCTATACATGATTGGTCATTGATGTTGAACACATAGAGAAAAGATGAAGGAGAGGTACCGAAAAAGGTTACTAATAGATGAGGGAATGGTTTATTGGATGGAGATAGAATCGGAATGGCTGGTTTTAAAATTTAGAAATTCTATATGTTTCGATATTTGTTATCCGGGTTGCGGGATGTGGGATAAATCCTAAGGATAACAACTTCTTTCTTATTTTCATTTGCACGATAAATAATATAATAAGGATATCTTTTCATTTTAATTTCCCGATAATCTTTTCGAACATTTCGGTAACGGAAGGGTGTAAGGCAAACTTTCTGTATTATTGTATCCAATTCTTTAATAAAATTATCTGTTGCCTGATGACTCTGTCCTTCGTACCATATTATAATTCATCAAGTTGTTTTAAAGCTCTATCGAAAGGAGTGAGTGATAGTTCATTTTTTTGTCCGCAAAGATTTTATTAATTCGTGGGTGTGAACTTTGACTTCTTCCTTGGAATAAGTTTTACCGCCGTTCAAATAGGCATCATAATCCTGGTCGAGTTCTGCGACAAATTCATCTGTATGTGTAGTACTATTTTCTTCTTCCAAATTCTGGAAAAGTGTAAGCATCGCATTGACCTTTTCATCGTCAACAATATCAATGATTTTATGTAATCTTTCAGGTGGAGTAACTCCATTTTTTTGTACTTTCCCCATAACCAGAACTTTTTCAATTGTCTATCCCAAAGATAAAATTATTCTGCAACATGAATTTTAAAATACAAATTGGGACATATGCGATGGTGCAAAGTAGAGTAGATAGGATGGGTCACTTTAGTTTTATACATAGCATTAGGAATAAAGAAAAGAGTTATTCCTGGGTCATTATTATCTTTGCCTATTGAGGATATGCAATACCCTTGATTTCGAATAAAAGGAAGTTAATTCAATAAATCAAATTGATAATAAATGAAGTATATGGTTTTTAAAAAACATTCTTTTATATTGTTTTTAATTGCGTGTGTGCTTTTTTTAATTCCTGCCCTCTATTTAAGAATAATTCTAAAAATATCCGCCAAAAGAATTTAAACCTTTAGTAGCCACAGATCTTACATTCGTCAAAAGAAATTATAACTGCTGGGTGAAATTGAAATGCTCTTTGAAAAGATCAATTAAACCAGTTAAATCCAACTAGTTAGTAGAAATTGTTTAAATGAAAATTATTTCTGTACCAACTATGCAAACATAAAAAAAACCTGCTTTGCAGGTTTTACAAATCGTTTACTTAAATTAGATACCTATTTTTTTAACCGGATTATTAATTTAGAACCTTCTTCCCTTGTATATTGAGGGATAGAAATTCTTTGCTTATACGGTAAAAGATAAATCGTATTTCCTTTTTTATAAGAGATCACTACATCACTGATAAGAGAATTACCTACAACATCTTGTTTCAAAATATCGCTTCCCTTGTAGATTATGCCTGATCTTAAATTGAAAGCAATGGCATTCCTTAAATTATCTGTGGGGTTAACATTAAGCGTGATTTTTTTTGTTATTACAAAGCGTCCCTTGTCGGCAGAGGCTAAAAGGCACACTCCGCAAAAAAGTAAGATCACCGGTAATATCCTGGTATATTTATTCATTTTTGCAAAATTAGTTAATTATTAACAAAATTAAGAATCTTTTTTGGAAAAAGAAAGCTTTTCTTAATAATTCTTTTGACTTTAATTTAAAGCCGAAGTTTAATCCTGAAAAAATCCCGTACTTTGTACATAAGATAAAACCTTATGAAAGAAAATCCATATAGACAGGAAAGGGAAGAAATGAAGGAATTATTGAAACAATACGATAATTTCAAAAACGGAAAGAAGTTTAAATTTATAGAGGAGGAGTCATTCGAACGAATCATTGACTATTTCGATGAAAATGATAATCTCGCTTCGGCTTTGGAAGCAGTAAATTTTGCGATTAATCAATATACTTATTCCGCCCCGCTTCTTCTGAAAAAAGCTGATATCCTTATTGCCACACAGGATTATTTACAAGCTCTTGATGTTTTGACTAAAGCGGAATTATTTGACAGCCGCGATATAAACCTGTACATTTTAAAGACGGACGTTTACCTCGCTTTGGATAATCAGGAAAAGGCTGCCAGTATTCTGGAGGAAGCCATCGAAACATTCACCGGACCTGAAAAAATTGAACTGCTTTTTGAGCTTTGCGATGTATATGATGATTACGAAGATTTCAATAAAGTATTCGATTGTCTCCGGATGATCCTGCAGCAGGATCCAACGAATGAAGAGGGGTTATATAAAATATGTTTCTGGACAGACTTTACCGGACGAGACGAAGAAAGTATTCAACTGCACCAGGAAATTATTGATGAACATCCCTATACTCAACTCGCCTGGTTTAATTTAGGCGCCGCTTACCAGGGGCTGAAATTGTATGAGAAGGCGATTGATTCGTATCTTTTTGCCATTGCTATTGATGAGAAATTTGATTATGCCTATCGCAATTTAGGAGATGCCTATTTACGGTTAAGGCAATATCGTGAAGCAATAGAAGTATTACAAAAAGTATTGGAACTAGCCATGCCAGAAGCAGTTATTTATGAGGCGATTGGTCACTGCTATGAAAAATTAAAAAATCCGGCCCAGGCTCGATTTAATTACCGAAAGGCTGCACATTTGAATGTGGATGATAGCCATTTGTATTATAAAATTGCCGGCACATACATGCAGGAAGGATATTGGGAAAGTGCTGTCAAGAACTTGAACAACGCCATATCTATAAATCGAAATCAACCGGATTACCAGCTCGCATTGGCAGAGTGCTTCCTGGAACTCAATCATATAAAAGAAGCGGTGATCCACTTCACACAATTTATAAAAGCCCGGCCCAGGAATTCAAAAGGATGGAAGGAATTAATTAAATGTTTATATGAGGCTGGTTATTATGAGGAAGCCCTTGAACAGGCGCATAATGCGTCTGACAATACAAATAATAAACCCTTATTTACTTTCTATAAGGCGGCTATTTTATTTTCTTTGGGTAAATCCAAAGAAGGATTGATCCAATTGAACAATGGAATAAAAGAAGCTCCTTCTTTGGTGAAACAATTTATAGAACTGGACCCTTCCCTGTTGCAGCGTCCTGCTATAGCAGAGATCATCAGCGCGAATAAACCGGTTTCAAAAAAGAAGAAAAAATAAAATAAATCCAGTATTTTTTGTAATTCCGTTTTCATGAATGATGATTCTGGTCATGAATTCGGTTAGTCTTCATTTTTTTGCTAATTGTAAGCTCTACAAAACTATCTTTGCAGCATTTTAAAAATAATTAGATGAATTTTAATCTTTCTCAAATCCCTGAAAGGATTTCTAAACCGCGTAAACACGGTTTAACCATGATAATGGACAAAGGCCTTAGCCTTGAAGAAGCCAAAAATATGATTAGTGCGGGATCTCCCTACATAGATGTGATAAAGCTTGGATTTGGAACCGCTTATGTAACTCCAAATTTAAGGCAGAAAATAGAAATGTATCAATCTCATGACATTCCGGTTTATTTTGGCGGAACATTATTCGAGGCATTTCTTATCAGGAATCAATTTAATGATTACATCTCCCTCTGTAAAGATTATAATATCACCCATATGGAAGTAAGTGACGGGTCTATCACAATTCCACATACAGAAAAATGTGGCTATATTGAAAAGTTAACTGCATACGGAACTGTTTTAAGTGAAGTAGGTAGTAAAGATGCCACACATATTATTCCTCCTTACAAATGGATTCAGCAAATGCGGGCTGAACTGGAAGCAGGATCCACTTATGTGATAGCAGAGGCAAGAGAAGCAGGGAACGTCGGTATTTACCGTGGTACAGGTGAAGTGAGAGAAGGTTTGGTTCAGGAGATATTAACTCAAATTCCGGGAGAGAAAATTCTTTGGGAAGCTCCGCAAAAAGCACAGCAGCTTTACTTCCTGGAACTCGTTGGCTGTAACGCAAATCTTGGAAATATTGCTCCTACAGAGATTATTCCTTTAGAAACAATGCGTATAGGTTTAAGAGGCGATACATTTGAATTGTATCTTGATAAGCAGCCTGCTTAACTGATGTAGAAGATAGGAACGACTTATATAACTGAAAATTAAATTTATTGTTTAGTTTTCAGTTTTTTTTATGTTTAAGATAAATTCAAAAAATGAAAACGTACGGATTAATTGGAAAAACATTAGGTCACTCATTTTCAAAAAAATTCTTTTCAGATTTTTTTACTGCGAATAATTTATCGGATTATGAATACACAAATTTTGAGTTGAATGATTTGGATTTAGAAGTCCCTTATTTGAAGGAAATGAATGGATTAAGCGGGCTCAATGTCACCATACCGTATAAGACAGCCATTATTCCTTTCCTGGATAACATGACGGACGAATGCAGGCAAATAAATGCCTGCAATTGTATTGAAATTAAAAATGGAACGTGGACCGGGCATAATACAGATCTTATCGGATTTGAAAAATCATTTACTCCTGCTTTAAAACCGCATCACAAAAAAGCATTGGTATTAGGAGATGGTGGAGCAGCAAGCGCCGTGAAATTTGTTTTAAAAAAATTACAAATTTCCTTTTTAACCGTTTCAAGAAAAATGCATTCACGAGCAGGTTTTATAAATTATGAAGATTTATCGCCTGAACTGATCCGCGAATACAATATTATCATTAATACCACGCCTTTAGGCATGTTTCCGAAAATAGACGAAGCACCACAAATACCTTATGAATTTATTGACAAGTCGTATTACATGTATGACCTGATTTATAATCCCACGAAAACCTTATTTCTATCAAAAGGTGAAGAAAGAGGAGCCACTATTCAGAATGGTGCTGATATGCTGATACTGCAGGCGGAAGAAAGTTGGAAAATTTGGAGTTAGGAGTTAGGAGTTAGGAGTTAGGAGTTCATAGTTCGGAGTTCGGAGTTCAAGGCTGATAGCTGAAAGCTTATTTGCTCAAAGCTCATTGCTCAATGCTGACAGCTCAATGCTTCTCTCAGCTCCCCAGTAATTGCAGCTACTTTTTTCTCCTCGTAATTATAGCCGACCATTCCGGTTTTTGCATTTGCTATTATGATATTGGTTTGATCTCTTAGAACAGAAATCTCATAGAAAAGTTCAAAACTGACTCTTGTGATTTCTCCACAAAACACGTTTACTTTTAGCTGATCATTATAAAAAGATTCATTTTTATATTCTACCACCAGCTCATTCATGATTAAGGCTACGCCTCCTGCATTTAGCTCTGTGAATTGATGGGATCGTAAGAATTGAACCCGTGCTTCATGAATAATTTCAACAATCGCATTATTGCCCACATGATTCCCGTAATTAAGATCTGTAATTCTGACAGGAACCAGAAAGGTTCCAAGTATTTTTGCAGGTAAATCTAATTTAACTCTGGGCATATTTATTCCACATTATTTCCAGCCATTTGCAGCATATCCATTATTCCTGAAGAGGTGGGAGAAAAGGTATTAGAAAGCATAATTTGTTGCCATTTATCGATTGTTTCATTCCATACTGGTTTAGGCGGATATTCTTTATCTGCGGAAAGAATAAGTGTGGCAACTTTAGCGGAAATTCTTACCGGTTGCCCTTCCGGCCCGGCAATCGTGATATATTTTTTTGAAAATCCATCTGTAACAACATTATTGGAAGCAAGGAGTTTTTTGTCCTTTGGAGTATTGATTATTTTTTCCAGCATTTGATAGTTCCGGTTAATGGAATCAACGGTAGCGGAAGAAAAAAAACTTGAAGGTTTAGAATTTTGTTCCGGGCTGAATTCATTGGAATTTTTATTTAGAAAAATGCTGCTCACAAAAATAATAATGAGCGCAGCGGCTGCGGCAGCACCATAATATATGAATTTTGATCTGCCTCTAAATCCTTTTAGGTGAACTACCTTTTGATCATCTAATTCCCCTGATATTTTACTCCACATATCATCAGGAGGAGGTGTTTCATAATTATAAAGCTTGTTTTTAAAGTTTTGCATAATGCTATGATGAGATATTTTTATTTGTTTTCAAATAACCCTCTAATGATTTTTTTAAGACTCCTTTCGCCCTGGCTAATTGCGACTTACTGGTTCCTTCCGTTATTCCTAATATGTCTGCTATTTCCTTATGTGAATACCCTTCAATAACATGCATATTAAAAACAGCTTTATAGCCTGGTGATAACTCATTCACCACCTTTAAAATATCTTTGGTAGCCAGGTTGTCCAATGCGTCAAGGCTGGTGTCCTCTACGGTATTTTCCTGCACCTCTGTTACGTTATAAAGTTTTACCTTCTTTCTGTAATGTTCGATGGCCGTATTTACAAAAATGCGTCTCACCCATCCTTCAAATGAACCTTCGCTCCGGAACTTTTCTAAGTTTTTGAATACTTTTATAAAACCTTCCTGTAAAATATCATTTGCGTCATTTTCGTTTCCTGCATATCTGAGACAAACTCCATACATTTTTGTAGAAAAATTCTGATAGAAAAATTGCTGCATTTGCCTGTCGCCATTGATGCATCCTTGTATTAAGTCGGTTTCAGAGGGGATATGGTTGCTTTGCAAATTCAAATTTTATATTTGGGTTTTTCAATGTGTTTTTTGAAACAATTATTTCATGGATTTTAAAAAATCAACGAGGGCATCTATTGCTTTTTTTCTGTGGCTGTATTTGTTTTTTTCACTCATAGTCATTTCTGCAAATGTGCAATTACTTCCCTCCGGTACAAAAACCGGATCATAACCGAATCCGGATACACCTCTTCGCTCTTCAATGATTGATCCTCTACAGATACCCTCAAATGTAAACTCTTCTCCATTAATAATCAAACATACAATCGTTTTGAATTGACCACTTCTGTTTGAGATCTTTTTTAAATTGGTTAACAGTTTTTCTATATTATCGTCTGAAGATTTGCCTTCACCGGCATACCGGGCACTTTTTACGCCGGGTTCGCCATTCAAAGATTCTACCTTCAGTCCGGTATCCTCTGAAAAACAATTTTTACCCGTATATGAATAGATGACGCGCGCCTTTTCACAGGCATTTTCTTCTATAGTTTCAAATGGTTCCGGAATATCGAAATCAATGTCCTCTTCCTTTAAAGAACGAACGATAAATTCATTATGGAGAATACTGTTTACCTCCTCAACTTTATGGGCATTGTTTGTGGCAAAAATGAAGGATTTCATATCAGATAGAAAAAATATTTTTAAGACAGTTCCAAAGGTTCTTTTTTAAAAGTACATCATTTAAAATTTGCTCCATGGATGGATTGAATAAATAGATTTGGTTTTGGAATTTTTGAATCTGAAAATCAGGCACATTAAAGGGGAGATTTAACTCTTTCGTCGTAACACCAAATGTTAAAATTTTCAGACTTTTCAGTTCTGAAATAAAGCCTTCATACGTAATACCCGAACAGTGGGCAAAGTTTACCAAAGCAATGTCTGCTACAGATAATTTACAAGCAGTTAGCAGATTCGTAAGCATGTCCATTTCAGCATCCGCAATGTATTTATGCTCTTTATTATTCACCAGGAAAAGAATATGCTGATTATTTAAACCGAGATGTTGAATTTTTGATTTATTCGATATTTCAGGAGTTTTTTCTGCTTCGCCATGTCCCATCAAACTATTTTTAAACAAGTTCTGACATAAAAAATTTGATAAATGAATATTGTCAATTGTCATTAGTAAAATTATCCTCCTTTTTTTCGTTTCTTTGCAGCAAATTTAACGATATGATTGAAACGCAGGATATAATTATTACAAAGGCAACGAAAAGTAAAATTGATTCCCTCGATTTGAATAATATTCCTTTTGGGAAAAATTTTACAGATCATATGCTCGTAGCAGATTATGATAATGGAGAATGGGGTAAGGTAGAAATCAAGCCATATCAGTCTATTTCCTTTGATCCGTCTATGGCGGCTATACATTATGGCCAGACTATTTTTGAAGGGGTAAAGGCCTACAAAACGCTTGATGGAAAAGCGCAAATTTTCAGACCGGAAGATAATTTTAAACGCTTCAATATCTCGGCGAAAAGAATGGAAATGCCGGAAGTTCCTGAAGAGATTTTCATGGGCGGTATGAAAAAGTTAGTCGAAATGGATAAGAGCTGGATTCCTGCAAAAAGGGATTATGCCTTATACATCAGGCCATTCATGTTTGCTACAGATGAACTGATAGGAGTGAAACCTTCTGCTACCTATAAATTTATGATTATTTTAAGTCCAACAGGGCCCTACTATAGTGCTCCAATGAGAATTTATGTGGAGGAAAAGTATGTAAGAGCTGTAGATGGAGGGGTTGGTTTTGCGAAAGCAGCCGGAAATTACGGAGCTGCAATGTTTCCAACGGAAGAGGCTAAAAGAAAAGGCTACGACCAGGTTTTATGGACGGATGCTTTTGAGCACAAATATGTACAGGAATGCGGAACGATGAATGTGTTCTTTATTATAGGCAATAAAGCAATTACTCCGGGATTGGATTCAGGTACAATATTGGCGGGAGTTACACGGGATAGTACAATACGCTTGTTGGAAGAAATGGGCCTTGAGATAGAACAAAGGAAATTGAGTATTGACGAAATCGTTGAAGCACATAAATCGGGAGAGCTCAAAGAAGTGTTTGGCACCGGTACAGCAGTAACAATTTCCATGATCAAGGAACTCCGCTACAAAGATTATGTGATGAATTTTGATGTGGAGAGCTGGAAAGTAGCACCGGCAATTAAGAATAATATGGATGCAATAAAAGATGGTTCAGCCACGGACAGGTTTAACTGGATGACAATAATTTAATTTTAAAACCCGGATGGTTTGGTGGTTTTAGATTTGATTTTAAAGCAGAATAACAGGGAATGATTTTTTATTTTGATCATTTCATAAATAATTTTGGTTTTATTCAAATCACCTCTTACCTTTGCCGTCCAAAAAAAATAAGGTAAAAAGAATGCCTACAATTCAACAATTAGTAAGAAAAGGAAGAACGATTATAAGAGCGAAGAGTAAATCAAGAGCCCTCGATAGTTGTCCACAGCGTCGTGGTGTTTGTACAAGAGTATATACAACCACACCAAAGAAACCAAACTCCGCTTTGCGTAAAGTAGCGAAAGTAAGGTTGACCAATAAAATTGAGGTGATCGCTTATATTCCGGGTGAAGGCCATAATCTTCAGGAGCACTCTATCGTATTGCTTCGTGGTGGAAGGGTAAAAGATCTTCCGGGTGTACGTTATCATATCGTGCGTGGAAGTTTGGATACTGCCGGTGTAAAAGACCGAAAGCAGAGCCGCTCCAAATACGGAACTAAAAAAGAGAAATCTAAAAAATAGATTTCAAAGCCGGTGATCTTTTTCATGCCGGGTTTGAATCATTATTTTTCAAAAATAAATAACCTTCATTGAGCCATTAATTGGCGGTGAGAAAATAATATAAAACAATGCGTAAAGCACAAGCAAAAAAACTTCCCTTAGCTCCGGATCCAAAATTCCAGGACAAATTGGTAACCCGTTTTGTAAACAACCTGATGTGGGAAGGAAAAAAATCCGGTGCATATAATATTTTTTATGATGCTTTGGAAAAAGTTACCAAAATAACCGGTGAAGAAGGTTATGAGGTATGGAAGAGAGCTCTTACCAATGTTACACCTGGTGTGGAAACAAAAAGCCGTCGTATTGGTGGTGCTACATTTCAGATTCCTTCAGAAGTACGTGCAGACAGAAAAGTTTCTTTAAGCATTAAATGGCTTATCAGATTCAGCAGAGACAGAAACGGACGTAGCATGGCAGAAAAATTAGCTAACGAAATCGTAGCTGCAAGCAAAGGGGAAGGTGCAGCATACAAAAAGAAAGAAGATACACATAGAATGGCTGATGCGAACAAAGCATTTGCGCATTTTAGAATATAATTATAGTTTTTACTTTATTTTGTTGAGAGCCCTTTGGTTAATACCCAAAGGGCTTTTTGT